>NZ_JAMZGM010000002.1 GCF_024158605.1 Sebaldella sp. S0638
AATAGATAAATCAATATATGAAAAACAAATCTTTTATTATATCAGATTTAATTTACAGACTTTCTTGCACACTCCCCACAATTGACCCACCTGCTTTATTTTGTTTTTCTGTTACTATTTTTTTCTCTTAAATATTATATAGCAATTAATTGTAATAATTTACTTAATTTTATGTCTTCGCATAATATCCAATCTTTTTTCGAAAGTCATCATTTACTACATTTCCAAACCTATATTTATCCACTCATCTACTACATCCCAAAAATTTATATTATAATCCGGCTGATCATCATGAAACCATAAAACACCTTTATCAATACCTGAATTTTCTAAATCTACCGCAACACAATCTCCAGATCCATTTTCAAAAAATCCGAAAGTACAAGCTAGGTCTATTTGAAGCGGTTCCTCTAATTCATCCAGTATCCCCCACTCATAATCTTCAAGTAAAATAACATCTTCCAACGGCATTAATCCCATTGAAATGCTCGAATAATGATAAAATCCATTATGTATTTCTTCGTAAAATCTTTTTAATTTATCTGGAACTAATTCCCATTTTTCATTTAATTTTATATTCTCAAATTTTTCTTTTGGAAATTTACCTTCATAATAGTTTATTTCCCCACTTAAACTTTTTATAGTGTACAAAACTGAATATTCTTCTCTTGATTTGATAATTTCAGCTTTAACTAAATTATCTTCCAAATGGGAAATTGTATTATTCATATTATGTCCTATTTTTTCTTTCCAGAAGCTAATAATTTCTTTATTTATAGTTTCATCATTTTTAGAATTAAAAATCTTTTTCCATTGATCTGGCAAAAAACTTAAATTAATATTTAGAAATTTATCATAATTTACTATTTCTACATCACTTCTATATTGTTTCAGATAGTCTGACTTTTCTATCATTGCTCACTCCCTATTTTATTATAATTTTATTTCATATCAATAAAAGCTTTATCGTATAATTCTTTGCTCTCAATATATCTGGCAGTTTCTTCATAAAACTTTATTTCCCCTTTCTCTCTTTTAAAAATAAAGCCGCTTAAATCGTATTCAAAAAATACAAAATCTTCATCAGTAAACATTCTATAATTCTTTTACTTTTTAAATTTTCTGAAATATCTTCAAAAACTTCACTTATATAATATAGATCTTCTTTATTGCAGTTATTCAAATAATTAATTGTTTTATTTTCATTTTCAGAAAGTATTTCAGTAATTTCTTTCCAGCATTTTTCTATTCCAAAGTCATAATTTACACATTACAAATTTCTATAAAATTTCAAATTATTATCAATAATTTTTTTTGATAAAACATTAAATAAAACATCACTTTGTAAGTATAACACACTTTATATTAACTTAAAATATATTTTTGCTCAGATATATTAATATAAACTAATATGAAATTTAAACCTACAAAACATTATAAATTTTATAAGAAAAAACACTAAACCCTAACATCCCCACCAAAAATAACCCCAAAACAAAAAACAGACACGCCCCACGCGTGCCTGTTTCCCAAAAGCTAATCTTCTACTCGCCGAAATTATTATAAAACAATCTTTTTATTTCAACCATTGCCTCTTCCTCATCTTCTCCCTCAATGACTATTTTTATCCTGCTTCCCTTACTTGCCCCTAATTTCAAAAGAGATAAAATTCTCTTTGCATTTGCTGTTTTATCTCCGTTATACAACATAATTTCTGATTTAAATTTTACTGCTGTATTTACCAGCTTTCCCGCCGGTCTGGAATGCAGCCCTGATATATTGTTAACTGTCAGCTCTATTTCCATTTTTTCCTCCTCTGTAAGTATCCGGTTTTTTGTTTTTTTTCCATAATAATAAACTTATAAAAAGGGCAAACAGACTAATTATAATACTTCCCGAAATATAACCTATAATCAGAAGCAGAAAACTCAGAATAACCAATACTCTTTGTTCGAACTTTGTCACTTTATTCCTCCATATTATAATTTAATTTTCTATTATCACTCAAATCAATGTGTTCTGTAAGTCTCAAAAGTTTTGCCTGAATATTTACATATGCCTCATACTCTATTCTTTCCAGTACATCATATGCTGCTTTTAGCCCGCCCTTATCTGCAAGTATAAGCCCGTGTTTATTCAAAAGTGCTGCTATCGGATGCTTTTCCAGCTCGTCTTTTCTTTTCTCCATATAATCCTTTACCGTCTTTGCGAGTTCCTCAGTAGTAGCTGTAGAAAACGGAAGTGTCTCTACTTTCCCCAGTTTCACCGTATTCTCACAAAGATGTTCTATTTCCAGCCCGAGACATGCGAAAACCATTGCTTCTTTCGGATGAGCATGTATTACTGATTTTACTGCATCAGATACCTCATACACAGCCATATGCATATTTATTTCCCTTGTTACTTTTCCTCTCCCTTCTATTATATTAAGGTCTTTATCTACCACAAGAATATCCTCAGGCTCAAGTTTGCAAAGCTTCTGCTGCGCCATTAACGTAGGAGTCATAATAAAGTGATCTTTATTCATTCTTTCACTGAGATTCCCCCCCGCTGCATTTGTCAGATCCCTGTCAAACATTACCTTTACTACTTCGCACATCTCTTCTCTTTCTTTTTGATATAACATTTTATTCCTCCTCTGTTATTTTAGTTTTTTTATTTTTATTTCTTTTAAAAACTCTTTTACTTCCTTATTGTCAAATCCCGAACTCATCCCGCTCGCTACTTTTGAAGCGCTTATTGCCGTGGCAGATTTCACAGCCTCAAGCAGATCGCCGTCTTTAGCAATTCCTGCTACTACTCCCCCAACGAATGAATCTCCTGCTCCTGTATCATTTACTTCTTTTATTTTAGGCGGGTATATTCTGTAAATTTCCCTGTTTTCCATTGCAAGCATACTTCCGTCTTTTCCCAGAGACAACAAAACATTTTTCACACCCGAATCCAAAAGTTTTTCCATATGCGGGATATACTCATTTTCATCATTTATTCCAGTCTTTGATATAAATTCTTCAAATTCATCCTTGTTAGGCTTTATCAAAAAAGGGTTTTCGTTTATTGCTGTTTTAAGAAATTTTCCCGAACAGTCTATAAAAAGTTTTGTCTCCTTTTCATTTGCTATTCTTAGCAATTTTCTGTACTTTTCCTCATCTATTCCCGGTGGAGGACTTCCTGCGAATACTGCTACATCACCGTTTTTCAGCTTTTGGTTCATATAGCTGGTAATTTTTTCATATGAATCTTCATTTATGGTGAAACCTTTTTCAGTAATCATAAAACTTCCCTTACCTGAATTATCCACAAGTATAAAAGATTCCCTTGTTTTTCCTTCCTGAACTATAAATTCAGATTTCACATTATATTTTCCTAAAAGTTCTGTAAGAATCTCACCTTTTTCAGTTCCGATAAATCCTGTAGCGATATTGTCTATCCCCAGCTGTGATAAAATTATGGAAACATGGGTTGCTTTTCCGCCCACATCATATATATAACGGGAAATCTTATTATTCTTTTTTCTTTCCAGTTCCTCTTCAAAGTAAATTATTCTGTCTACTGCTGTGTTCAGAGTAAATGTATATATCATTCTACGTCTCCGCCATTTCTGCTTTTAGTTCTTCTTCCCTTCTTTTTTTCATACCTTTTACATAGAAAACCCATAAAGCTAACCATATTACAAGGAAAATAACTCCCATAAAGTTGCCTTTCATTACCCCCGAAGCATATGACCATACGAATCTGAATACCGGTGCTTCCATACTCGACCATGTTATCATTGAGTTAGCAGGAATTTCCACTGTTCCTACCTTTCTTGCAAGCTCGGTAATAGTCGGTGCAAAGTAAGTTCCCACATAAAGGAAAATCGGCGTAGTTATTATTCCTATTACTATCATTCTGAGAAGATTTCCTCCTGTCACTATCAGTAACGGAACAGCTATACATATATTTATGATTCCCCCGAACGGCAGTACATTATTTCCCGGTAATATTACCGCAAATAATATTGTAATAGGAACCAAAATTATAGTTGTTACCCATAATTCAGACGATCCTGCAAGAAACGGCCAGTCAAGCCCTATATAGAATTCTCTTCCCGGAAATCTTTTTTTCATAAATTCGCTGGCAGCATCAGAAATAGGTGCGAGAGCTTCCATAAACAGTTTTGCCACCATAGGAAATATTCGGAGGGCCGTAGCAGCCTGTACTCCCAGCGTTAGTATCTGACTGACATCATATCTTGCAAATATCCCGATGAGTATCCCTACTATAAATCCCATTACGTGATTTTCAGCAAATATTCCTATTTTATCTTTCAAGTGTTCTGCATCAAGCTGTCTGTTAAAAAACGGTATCTTTCTCAAAAGCAGGTCAAACGGGTAAACTATAACATTAAACAGTGCCATTGAATGCGGGCATGCCACTCCCGGTATCTTAGTTATTTTATACACTTCAGCTTGTGTAAGATCTGAGTTTTTAAGTTCAAAATATACTTCTATTGCACCAACCACAAGTCCGGCTATTACACTTCCCGAAATTGCAGTTACAAACACTGCTGTAAGAATCTTATTCCATACATTCCATAAATCCACATTCAGTGTATTAGTCTGCTTTGTTGCAAGCATAATAATATTTATACCTATCTGTATCGGAAAAAGGAAAAATGCATACGGCCATCCCCATGCGACAGAAGCCAGCGGAGACCATCCTGTATCAATTGCGTTTAACTGTAACCCTGTGTTTCTTACAAAGCTTTCAGATGCAGGCCCTATGGAATTAAACATAAATCCAAGAACCATTCCCATACCCAGAAATGCCACACCAAGTGTTAATGCTGATGAAAACGCATCTTTGAATTTCATTCTGACTATCAAACCTACAATTATCATTATCATAGGTAAAAAAACGTGTGCTCCCAAATCGTTCAGAATATAGTTGATAATCTCTTTCATAACTTAAATAACCTCCTTAGATATTTAACTGTTTATTATTTTTATTAATTTCTCCAGTTCTTCATTTACCCCTACTCCTGTTAAAAAAGGAATTCCGCTTAATACTGGTATTCCCACCTCCTCTTTAGCCGGTACTATGGAAATATACACATCACTCTGTTTCAAATATGTTTTCAGTGATTTTATATCCACTGCTTCTACTTTTGCATTGATTTTTTTTTCTTTTAAGAGCTTCTCTACTTTCGAAGCCACTGTCTGTGATGTTGCCACTCCTGAACCACATGCTACTATAATTCTTTTCATAATATTTCCTCCTGCTTATTTTTTTAATTTCTCTCTTAACAAATTGTACGTGTCTTCACTTGTTTTTACGTTTTTCAGTTTATCCAGAAGTTCTTCCTCTGAAAGAAGATTCATCAGATTTTCCAGCACTTCTATCTGTTCTCCGTTCTTTTTTACCAGCAGTAAAAATATAAAATCAGTTTCCAGATCATTCAGATCCATTCCCATATCCCTGAATATTATCCTATTTTTATTTCTTACAAAAACTACAGCTTCTGTATTAATGTGTTCCGGATTGGTATGAGGTATTGCTATTTTGTATTTTCCCAGATCCAGCCCAGTGGGAAATTCCTTTTCTCTCTCTATAATCGAAGTCAGAAAAGAAAATTTTACATCACCCCTTTCTTCGAGTATTTTATAAATCTTACCAAAAAAATTAATTTGATTATCAGATTCAAAATCGAGAAATATAAGATCCTCTTTAAAATAATCAAATAAATTATGCATTCTCTACCTCCTTGTATATATGATTAAAAATATTATGAATAATATACGGTATGTCTAATCCCTTAAATAAGACATAAATACTAACTTTCCACATTTGAAATAAATTTTATAACATTTCTTTTTCTGCTCTCTTTTTTCAGATATGACCTTATGTCATACTTTAGTATCAAATCGATTAACTCGCTTATTGCGTTTAAATGTTCCTGTTTTTTATAAATCGAAAATATAAAGAAAGTGTCCACTGACTGCCCTGCAGGAAATGTTACCGGATTTTTCAAAGTAAGAAGCATCATTCCTGTTTTGAATACATTTCTTTTATTT
Source organism: Sebaldella sp. S0638 (assembly GCF_024158605.1). Taxonomy (NCBI): domain Bacteria; kingdom Fusobacteriati; phylum Fusobacteriota; class Fusobacteriia; order Fusobacteriales; family Leptotrichiaceae; genus Sebaldella; species Sebaldella sp. S0638. Next base: position 6,057 of record NZ_JAMZGM010000002.1, read on the forward strand.
TTGGAATGAGGTATTGCCACACCTTCGGAAATTACTATATATTCACTGTATTTATTTGACATTTCCAGCATATCGTCTATATAGGAACTGCTTATATACCCTTTTGATTCAAGCACTTTACCTCCGAATATAATAGCTTCCTGCCAGTTTTTTACTTCCTGGTTCAGATAAATATTTTCTTCTTTGAGAATCTCAAGTATTTCTACTTTTTTCTTTCCTATATCATTTATTATTTTGTTTTCAAGCTTTGTACTAAGGCTGTCTATGAGCTTTTCCCTGTTCAGGATTTTCGTTTCTTTTTCTATTCCGTCTATTATTTCAGAAAGCAGTATAGTTTTATTGCTCTGTTCCAGATTTGCCTCATTGAGTATTTTGATATCCTCCAGCGTAAATATCGGATTTATTTTAATTACGGGGACATCTTTGGGTTTCTTGCTTTCCTTTATATCTACAGTGGTAATTATAAGATCTATTCCCTTATATTCCTTTATGGATTCTCTCAAAGCATAATAAGGAAGTATTTCCATAATCTCCACTTCATATGTATCTCTTATATTCTGTGCGAGCAGTGTAGCTGTTCCATATCCGAGACTGCACACCAGCAGAACTTTTTTTACATGTTTCGGACGGTTTCTCTCTATAGATGCCCTGAAATGTATAATCAGCAAAAACAGCTCATCTTCTGGAATTTCCTGCCCTAACATATTTCTTAATTCTTCTGTGGCTTCTTTTACATAATAATAAAAATCATCTTTCTTTATTTTCATGTTCTCAAATATGGGATTTACTATTCTAACACCTTTTTTTATCCTGTAAATCGTAGGTTTCAAATGATGAATAAGGCATCTGAATAGTATTTCATCATTTGATATATCCACCTCAATTCTTTTGTTCACATTATTTATAAGCTTTTTAGCCAGAAGGTCTATTTCTATCCAGTTTTCATAGAAGTCATTTTCTATGTGAAATGAATTACTCCCTAAAACCAAATCCGCCAGTTTCAATATCTGGGTATTTCTGAATTTTATTCCCTCTGCTGTTTCTATCTCGCCTATATGATTCATTATTGCTATATATTCATCTGTTTCTTTCAGGAACCTTTCTTCCAGCATAACAGGTTCCTGCGAGTTATCTTTTCCTGATTTATTACTTAATATTGCTATTAGCATATAGCTGGCTATTATGCCGAATGGTTCGTCAGATATAATAATTTCAAGGTTTTTTGCCACATCTTTAATAAATTTTCTTACCAATTTTGGATTATTAAGTTTAAAAATATCTTTCATCATACTAAGTATAATTTTTTCAAAAGACTTTCCCGGTCGGTTATCAAGGTAAAGCTGCAGATATTTCATCAGAAATTTTATACGGAATTTCTCTATATCTTCATACTCCCCGCTTATCTGAAGACCTCTTTTTTTCACCTGTTCCACTAGTAATTCCGATTCGGAAAGTTCTCTTTTTACTTCATCAAAATCTTTTTTCAGAGTTGTTCTGGAAACCTCCAGCTTTTTATACAGCCTGTTTATATTAAGACCGTTAGGATCAAGGGCAAGTGTAAGCTTTAGTATTTCCATTCTTTCATAAGGTGATAAAATTTCCAGTTCTTTCAGAAAATCCAGCATTCTGTTCAAATTTTGATTTTTTGATAATGTAAGATATCCTTTTTTTGTTTTCTGTATGGTATTAAAATTCAAAAGCTCCAAAACCTGATTTATTTTTTCGATATTATATCTTATACTCCTTTCTGTGACATAAAACTTACCAGCTAATTCATTAATGTTTACCTCATCTGAAGAAATAAAAATATTAAAAATCTCAATTTCTTTCAAGTTAAGTATTATGACCACCTCCAATTATCCTGTTTTGAAGTTTGATTCTTTTACCCAAACGTAAGTTTTTTTTACACTGGTAATTAACTCTTTTACTAATCAAACTCTTCCCTATAATAATAGCCTGAAAAAGATATTTGTAAATTTTCACCAAACTTCAAATTTTTCGGAAGAGATAATTTTATTGCTTTATTTTTTACTTCACCTGTTAAATTTGACTTTCAGTTATTTATATTCTTATTTTTCTTTTTTTGGGAAATAATATTTCATAAATTAATTTTTTATACAGACAATTTTTGGAAATATATTTCTGCTTATCTTTTATTAATAAAAGATGATATAATAAAAATAAAATCCTCTGACGGGGGTTTACGGGAAAGGAGCAGAAAATTTGGAATACGTTAGGTATATAGGTAATTTTATAAGTTTTTTCTCTGGTTTAATTATTATCTGGGGTGTTATTATTTCAGCTTTCCAGTTTATCAAAAATGAATTTTCAAAAAACAGTGACAATGAAAAAGCCATGAAGCGGGGATATATCAGAGCTTCTCTGGGATCTTACATCCTTCTCGGGTTAGAAGTACTTATAGCTGCTGATATTATTGACACCATCGCTCATCCTGAACTGAATGAAATTATTATTCTTATTGTAATTGTGTTTATTCGTACTTTTATCTCTTACTTTTTACAAAAAGAGATAAAAGAAGCTTCTTCACACTAAAAAATATATTTTACAGACAGAAATTCAGCCGCAGATGAAAATAATAAATATTAAAAAAGGTACTGTACACAGGTTTCATTCCTGTTACAGTACCTTATATTTTTTATTACAATAAAATCTTTTATTATTCAGCCCTATATTAGAATACCGCTTTCAAAGTTACTCCTGCTCTGTATTCTTCCTGACTTTTTTCACCTGCTACGTATTCTCCTGTTAAAAATACTCCGTATCTTTCTTCGACTTCCACTCCTATTGATGCTCTTGTTTTAAACTGCCCTTTTTCTTCCTCAGGCTTTGCAAGATCATGGTAACCATCTTCCGCCGCTACAAGCTGTGCTCTTTCTCTTTCATTCAGATTAGCAAGCTCATATTCATAAGCAAGATCCAAAGTCCCCTTTACTTTCCATGCACTGTTTTTACCCATTGGAACAGAAGCTTTCAGTTCTACCCCGGCTCTTGGTTTTACACTCCATGCATCATTTCCTTCGACTTTCAGTCTTTCCAGTCCTTCTTCCTCGAAAGTCGGTCTTACTACATACATTGCCTTAATTCCTCCATAAGGAGTTACAGATGTATTTTTCCCGATTCCAAACTCTTTCCCAAGTCTGTTATCACTTGTCAGGCTGTATGTTTCATATGTACCGTTCATTTCGGATCTGCTGTTCGGTGACGGCCAGTCGATATTTCTGTCTACATTATGGATACTTCCTCTTGCTGTAAGGTCATTTCTCAGTTCCCAGTTATCTGCCTTATACTTGCTGTGCATTCCAAACTGTAATGTATCTACCCATTCTTCACTTTCATTTCCGTCTTTGAATTCAAATCCTGAATGAAGATATCCTGCTGAATATCCAAATGTATGTCTGTATGTTCTTTCTACTTCTCTTAGTGCCATTATTCCTGTATAAGAAGAATCATATTCCACCACACCGTCTGTTTTTTCTTTTCTGTTTCCTTTTCCGGCGATTACATTTATCTTTACATTTTCTTTTGTATTATTATGCGAATTTTGAAGAAGACCTAATGAGTTTTCAAATACTTCCGCTATATCTTCTTCTCTCTGGTTAATATTGGAATATACATTTCCTCCGAGACTTGCCATAATATGTCTCAGGTCTTTTTCATTATCAATGTAATCTATTTTATCAAATATTTCTATTCCTTCTGCATTTGCCCCGGCATAATTTGCATCAAGCGACTTTCCGAAACCATCATACCAGAGACCGTAAGTATAAACATTATATGGAATCTTTACCATCCAAAGGTCTATATTTCCATCTGCATTTTCATTAGGAATAACATCCCATGTGATAGACTTGCTCTTTACTCTGACTTTTCCCGAATTCGGCCCTCCATCCGGAGTAGTCGGCACGAATACATCTTCCAGCTTATACGCCAGTGCATTTGTATGCTGTGAAAAATCAGGCAGTACCACTACAGGCTCTGTAGCGGCAAAATACGGCGCCACAAAACTTACTGCATTTGAAATCAGATATCTTCCGTCTATATCTTCAAGTGCGTAATTATCTGAGAATATTTCAGATGCTGTAGGCTCTCTGAATGAAGAAGCAGCTGGTTTTATTGAAATTTGAAAATCCGCAGGAACTTCAAATTTTTCTGCTACTTTTATTATCCCGGCATTTTGTATTTCCGGTATGTCATATCCTGTTGAGTATGATACTTTTACAGAGTCCGAAAGACCTGATCCCAGTATTATAGTTCCCTCATTCAGAAGTACAGATTTTCCCTGAAGGTGTATTCCCGTGCTGTTATTTCCCAATACTTCGATCGTTCCTGTATTTATTACAAAAGAACCTAAATTCGCAAAAATCCCTATAGAGTTATCTCCATGAATTTTTATAGTTCCGGAATTAGTCAGTGTCGATCCTGTTTTACCAGCAAGTCCCACTGAATTAGCTCCGTATAGTTCAATAAGCCCTTTATTTTCAGCTGTACCATTATCAATGAATACTCCGATTGCCCCGTCTTTTGTTGAAGTTATTTTCCCGCTGTTTACGATAGTTCCGCCCACGCCATACAGTCCGGCAGAATTTTCTCCCACAGAAACATCGCTGCCTGTATCATTCCGTATATTGGAATTTTCTCCGTAGATTGCCACTGAATATTTATTTACAAAAGGATTATATTCATCAACGATAACAGAATCTCCCATTATTATTTTTCCGCTGTTTGTTATATTACTGTCTTTTGCATATATTCCTATATTGCTTCCCTGTGTTCCTCCTGCATCTATTATTCCGGTATTAGTCACTGCAGAATTATTAACTCCGTATAAAACTATATTATCAGTACCTGTTAGTGCAAAATTTCCATTATTATTTATTACGGCATTATCCGAATATGCAAATACTTTTCCGTTATCCAGTGTTACACTTGCTGCATGGTTATTTAAAACTGCTCCTGAATTCAGCACAAAAGCATATGAGTCCGAAGGATAAACTATATCTGAGCTGTAGTTATCAATAACAGTTCCACCAAGTGCATACACTCCTGCCGCATTCAAAGCTCCCAGATTTAGTTTTGCACTGCTGCTGATATTTACATATGATCCTGAATCAGCATATATTCCTGTTCCGTTATCTCCGGTTTTTATGTTTCCTTTTATGTTTATTGTCGTATTTTTAGCATAAATTCCCATTGAATTTACTCCGGAATTTATTTCAGCATTTACATTATGATTTATTGTGAGAGAACCGTCTGTAGAGTATATACCCACATTTGGACTGTCCGCCGACAATGAATCCCCTACTGTTATTTTCCCGTTATTCTCAATAGTTCTGATGCCTGTCCCTGTATCATAAATACCGATATTATTCTGCCCGCTTAATGTGATCGTACCGTCATTTCTGAACCCTGCTGTCTGATTATCCATATAAACGCCTACAGCATTATCAGAACTACTCATTATTTTTCCGTAATTTTCCGCAGCAGATGCATTGTTAAAATATATTCCTATTGAAGATTCACCTGTATTTATATCTCCTCTGTTTACTATTGACCCTGAATTTTTTGCATATATTCCTTGCGAGCTGTCTCCTACATTTATAATTCCCGATACATCATTAAGAACTCCGGCACCATCTTCAGCATAAATACCTGTAGAAGAATCTTCAAGTCTTATTTTCCCGCTGTTAGTTACTTCATTTGATACTCCCAGCGATCCTGTCACAGAAGCCGCGGCCTTATTCTTGGCATATACTCCTATATTTCCAGTTCCTGTAGAATTAATATCTGAATTTGTTCCCAGAAGAACTGCTGAAGCATCAGCAACTATAAAGTTTATATTATCTTCTATATTAAATGCTCTATCAAATGTAAACGAGCTGTTTTTCATATCAGCATATCTATAGTTAGAACCTGAGGCAACATTTACTATGAAGTCATCTTTTATTCCTGTTGAATCCTTTAGATGAAAAAGAATAATCCCGTCTCCGTCTATATTAAATGCAGCTCCTGTCCCTGTAAACTTTGTCGGCTGTATATTTTGAAGAGCAAGTCCTATTGAATTATCTTTATCTAAATTAATAGTACCGCCTGATATATTTGTATTTCCGCCGTTTATATAAAAAACTATCCCGTTTTCAGCAGTATTAATATCTCCTGCTGATTTTAAATCTGTGTCTTTCACAGCTACTGCCACTGCTTTATTTCTGTCCATAGCTGAAATTTTGCTCAGGTCGATTAACCCGCCGCTGAAATTAACATTGGAATACCCGTCACCTTTTGAATTATTCGCAAAAATACCATAAGCTTCAGTAGTCCCGTCAGCTGTGAGAGTTCCAGCTGACATTGTGATGTCTATTTTATTATATGTAGAAGGCACTGTAGACCCGTACGTATTTATCCCGTAAATTCCTATCCCGGAATTTCCAAAATTTATATTTCCTGTATTTACAGTTTTTGCATTATTTGATGAGAAAATTCCTGTACTGCTGTCTCCTGTTGTTATATTTCCAATATTTAAAATTTCTGTGTTATTTCCGTATATACCAGTTGTTCCAGAACCTGTAAGTATTATATCACCTTCATTTTTCAATGTAACACTGGTATTATCATAGTTTTCCTGCCCAATTCCATACTGCCCATTTTTACTTCCTGATATGCTGTTACCAGCTGCGAGATTTATGCTGGAATTAGCAATATGACTCTGATTTTTTTGGTATGTATCTGTTGTAAGATCAAGATCAGAATCTTTATCTATGTTAATTATACTTTTTTCCGCATAAAATATATCGCTTCCGACTAATTTAACACTGCCTGTTCCAAGACCTGTTTGTATCTTAGAAACCTCGTCTATGCTTATTGTAGAATTCTTGGCATGAAATGCTGTCCCGCCTATATTAATAGTTGTTATCCCGCTTTGTACATCCAAAAGATTATTTTCTACATAATTTAGGAGACTTCCAGAAACATTTTTAAAGTCAAAAGCTATAGCTCCGGTTTGAACATCAGCGTCTAAGTCTCCGTTTATGACAAAAGTCTGATTTGGAAGACTTCCTGTTTTAAAACTGCTGTCATAAAATAAATACGATGAATCTCCTGATACTGTTACTGTTGTTTTTGTCCCTGTGTTTGGAGATATGTTTATTTTCCCACCGTTTGTGTAGAATACTGCACCTTTTGTTCCTGAAAGGCTTATTGTATCAGCTTTTATATTTGTATTATTTGTCCCGTCACTGTATACAGCTATTGAGTTATTACCATCTATCTTTATATCTCCTGCAGATGTAAACTTACCTTTATTATAAAATGCAACGGAAGAATCTTTGGTCATTTCTATATTCCCAGTACTATTTCCTTCAGAATCACCATCAATGTTAAAAAGAGATACTCCGGAAGAATTAACAGTTAGATTCGCAGTATTAATAACTTTTCCGCCTTTAGTTGCATAAAATCCGCCTGTTGAAGCACCAATTATAAAGTCCTTACTATTATTAACCGCCTCAGAATTCTTACCTGCGGCAACCATTCCCATTCCAGTTGTAACTGATATTGTACCATTATTTATTACTCTTGTAATCTCGTCACGTCCGCCTACGGCATACATTCCTGCTCCATTTGTTACAGTAATCGTTCCGTTATTTACTGCATCTTCTACTTTGCTGCTTGTTGACAATGGTGCAAGATAAATTCCTGTCCCGTTTGCTACAGTTATTTTCCCTGTACTACTGTTTTCTACAAAGCCTTCTCCTGTACTTCCATTTACTACAGCTATTCCAGCTCCGTTACTTATGCTGATTATATCATTATTCAAAATTACTTTCTTAGTTGCATCATTAGTAACAGTTCCGTCTAATTTCATACCAAAATTAGAATATCCGGTATAATTTCCAGTATTTATATCTATAGTTCCGTTATTTCTCATTTGTATGTCGCTCAGCCCATTGCCTGCCGAAGTATACATTCCTATTGAACTGTAGCCGTTAAATCTTATCGTACCGTCATTTTGTATAGTTGTATCTGACGGCGTTAAATTACTATTTACAAACATTCCCACTTTATATCCCAGATATCCGCCGAGATATGATCGAACAGTTGTTGTCCGCTTGTAATCTATTAAACCAATTGTTGTCACTGTTGATGAAACATCAGGACTGTCTGCAGTTCCTCCATGTCTGTATACAGGTCTTCCATTCACATATATTATATTCCCGTCAGGATGCTTATCTACTGTTGTTGTTCTGGACGGATCAGTTATTATTGTACCCGGATCGGTTGTAGATTTTTCCTGTGTATATGTTATAGTTTCCCCAATATGTGGAATTTCATTGTTATACCATGTATCAGCAGTGTCATTTTCCTTGTCATCACTGATAACACCGCTTGAGTTATTTGTAAGGGTACTTCTTCCGCCTTCAGCAACCATTCCATAGCTAAACGGCCCTTTCAAATCCATTTCATTACTATTAGTAACATTTCCTGCTCCGCCGAACACCCCTATTACCCGTGTTCCTCCGCCATAAAATGCCGGGTTGCTCGCTGTACTTCCATAAGAAGTAGATATTGAATTCGTTCCCCAAATCACTTCAGAATCACCGTTTGCGAAACTTTTATTATTACTAAAAGAATCTATAACAGTATTTACCGTTATATCCAAACCAGTATTAACATTATAATTCACTTTGTATGAATTAGCAGCCACTATCAGCAGTGTGGCTCCATCACTTTTTTCAGTAGTATATGTTGCTGATTCAAAGAGATTTTCATAAGCCGCAAGAAAACTTTTCATACTCCCTGTAGGAGTAAATTCCTTATAACTCCCCGAACTCGCACTTGGGCTTACACTGGGATTAACCTCAGGATTTACATCCAGACTGTTAAGATTTATTTCCGGCGGATTTACCAGCTTTAGTTCCACAGGATTTCTCTTGATAGTACGCTCTGGAATATATAATCCCAGATCTACCTGCTTTGCTTCTCCCAAAGCAGTATAAAACTTCCCGTTCACATTACTCGGGTCTGAATGGTAAGTTCCATTCGCAAGGGTATTATCCCCTGACTCTCTGTGAGCATAAAAACCGCTGAAAAATATCTGCCACTCCAGATATTCCGGCTTTACTATATAGTCACTCTGTAAATAAAGATCTTTCAGCTCTTTATTTCTTTTTTCCAGTATTTTTTCCAATACATCATAATTTTTAACGTTAGATTTTCCAGCTTCTATATTCTGGATCATCCCGTTATAAAGTTTTTCATATTTTTCCGAACGGTTTATGCTGTCTGCTGCTCCCTGAGAAACTGCAAATGCATTTACTGCCAGAAAAAACATCAAAAAATTCTTATTTTTCATCTTCTCTCCTACTCCTTCAAAAAGTACATTTTATCTGAATAATAATTAAAATTAATCTAATATGTATTACAGGTATTCCCAAATAATCATTTTATTTGTAAAAAATAAAAAATATAAACATACAGCCGGATTAAAATGGTACAAGACATAAGTTTATATTTCCCAGATTTATTTTAGAAATAATGTAAACTGATAAAGTTCCTGTAATATCAAATTAAAAATTCCCATTCATTTAATAAAATAAACAAAAATTTCACTTTAACATAGAACCATTTTACACATTTAATCTCAATTTGTCAACATCATCAAGTAATTATTTTACAAGCCCCGGAACACATGTTCCAATTTTTTTTACCATTGTAAAATCAGCACATCCTTTTTTAATAATTTCAAAAACAATTCTAATTATATATATTTTATATAAAAGTTACAATTTTCATTCACAAAAAAAATACAGCTTTAAAATCTGTATTTCCTTTATATTTAGCCCTAGTTCTGTTATTATTAATTTTATTAATCACTGCTGTTCAGACTTAAAAAACGGAAAAATACTAATGTTTTTTCATCTCTTCCACAAATCTGGCAAGACCGCTGTTATTGTTACTGCTGCTGATAAATGATGCAGTTTTTTTCGCCTCATCGTTTCCATTTTCTACAGTCCCTGAAAATCCTGCTATCTCAAGCATACTTATGTCATTATAACTGTCTCCTATTGCCGCTACTTCATCCAGAGTTATTCCCAGCTTATCAGCTATGACTCTTACAGCATTCCCCTTACTGGCATTTTTATTAATAAATTCCAGAAAAATAGGTTTTGATATAGTCAAAGCTATTCTCCCGTCAAATAAAGGCTCCAATTTATTTTTTGTTTCCAGTACGATTTCCGTTCTTCCTACAAGCATACATTTTATAAGTTCGTCGAATTCTATATCCTGAAGATCTTCAAATTCCAGATATTCGAAATTTGTTATTTTCAATTCTTCATCCACGAATTCATCTTTTTCTTTTCCAAGGACAAAATTATCTTTGTATGTTATATATTTTAAGTCTATGTCTTTTGATTTTTCATATATTTCCAAGAGTTCTTCCCTTTTCAGCCCCATTCTTTTCAGCATATTTCCCGAACTCATGTCCAGTATTTCCCCGCCGTTATATCCTGCTACGAAACCGCCGTATTTAGGAAGTTCCAGTTCTCTTGCTATACCTGTTATTGCTTCTGTGGGTCTCCCGCTTGCAAGTACGAATTTCACACCGTTTCTCTGAAGCTCCATTATAGCTTCCCTGTTTTCTTTTGTTATTTCATGACCATCAGTTAATAATGTATCATCCACATCAGTAACCAGCATTTTATACTTCATTTTCCCTCCAGATTTAATTGTTAGTCAAATTTTAGCATAATTATATAAAAAGTTCCATAAAGAAATTAAAAAAGCTCTGTTTTATACTGGCAAAATATATTGCACAATATACTTACAGAACTTTTCTATCAAACTATCTCTTTATTATAACAAAATTTTCTTTAATTCCTCTGCTTTATTTACTCTTTCCCATGGCAGATCAATATCTGTTCTTCCTATATGTCCAAATGCTGCCAGATCCTGATATCTGAATTTTCCCTCTCTCAGCTCAAGACTTTTCTCTATTCCTCTTGGTGTCAGATCAAATATCTGTGCCACAGCTTCCGCTATTTTTTCCTCTGAAACCTTTGATTTACCGAACGTGTCCACCTTTATAGACGTAGGCTCGGCTACTCCTATTGCATAAGAAAGCTGTACTTCACATTTATCCGCTATTCCTGCTGATACTATATTTTTAGCTATCCATCTCGCAGCATATGCAGCTGATCTGTCCACTTTCGAAGGATCTTTTCCTGAGAATGCCCCTCCGCCGTGTCTAAAGAATCCGCCGTATGTGTCCACTATTATTTTTCTTCCTGTAAGTCCTGTATCTCCGTGAGGCCCTCCTATTACGAATCTTCCTGTAGGATTTATATGATATTTTTTTACTTTTTCAGGATCAAGTCCGTATTTTTCAAGTACAGGCTTAATAACTTTTTCTTTCAGTTCTTTTTTTATTTCTTCCTGAGTTACTTCCTCGTCATGCTGTACTGATAATACAACAGTGTCCACATATTCCACTTTTTCTCCGTGTTCATCATAAGCAAGTGTAACCTGTGCTTTTGCATCGGGTCTTGCCCATGCAAGTTCATTTGATCTGGTAAGTATTGTTAATCTGTTTATTATTGCTCTGGCTAATGTAAGAGCAAGAGGCATTAATTCAGGTGTCTCATTTACCGCACCGCCGAACATTATCCCCTGATCTCCGGCACCTCCCGTGTCCACTCCCATGGCAATATCCGGAGATTGTGAATGAATGGTATTCAGTACACCGCAGTCGGCATCAAAGCCCATTCCCTGTCTATATCCTATTTCCTCGATCTTTTCTCTTATTATTTTTTGTATATCAATATAAGTGTTGGTAGTAATTTCTCCCCCGACCATTACGAGACCTGTTGTAGCAAAAACTTCACATGCCACTCTTGACTGCGGGTCATCTATAAGACACGCATCCAAAACTGCATCCGATATCTGGTCGCATATTTTGTCCGGATGTCCCGGTGATACAAATTCTGATGTAAAAAACAAATTTTTTGACATTTTTATGTCCTCCTTGAGTATATAGTTTATCGGGATATCATCAATGTTATCTCAAGAAAATACAGCCCGTTCACCTGTTATTTTCTGTTAAATTTTTTACGGAAATAAAAAAATCTTCAATCCCGAAAGCAAAATTGAAGATAACTCATTTTCATCTTTCAGGAATTAGCACCACACGATATACGTAGGTTGCTGGAACGTCACAGAGCCTGTCTCTCAGTTCCTCTTGATGATATTTTCTAATAAATACTATACTACATACTTTTTATTTTGTCAATAAAATTTTTCTTTACAAATATTTTTATTATAAAACTAATTTTCGCCTGACTTATATTTAAAATAAAAAATATTCTTTTATGCAGAGATCCTAATATATTCGTTATTATTCATCATCAGCTTTCTCTTTATTTTAGTGCGGTCAAATATTTCGGCTGCTGTACCTATGAATTTCTCTTTCATTGCAATCTTACTCCTCTCAGTGGTATAATAAATTAAAATTTGTATTAGTCAGGTGGTATTAAAATGGATAAAACATTAAATGATTATGTTTCTTTGTATAAAGCCCAACTGCAAAACGAAGATATTCAAACTGCTTATGAAAGACTGCTCAAATATCTAATGGCTGTAAAAGCATATTTTGAAAAGACTCTTCCAAATAAGTATTCCTGTGGAAATGTTTCGCCGGGTTATATGGACTTCTCATATTTTCCTTATTCCGATGCATTTCTGAAAAGTAAAGAATTACGTTTTGGAATTGTATTGAATCATAAAGAAATGAGATTCGAGCTTTGGCTGATGGGGCGAAACGCAAAAATTCAGAAGGAATACTGGGACTTCTTGAAAAATACCAAATGGAACAAAAATAAGCCTGCTATGCCAAAGTACTCAATTATTGAAATTATTTTAGTCAAGGAACCCGATTTTGATAAATTAGATGAATTAACAGCTGAAATAGTAAAGCAAGCTGATTTATACTCAGATGAAATAATAAGTTACATTAAGAAACAGAGGTGAGTAATTTGCTGGTTGAAGTTTGGTTTTTAGACAATAATACGAGGAAAAATCCTCCTTACGGTACAGTATACAGACCGCATTTTGTCATAGAAAATACCAATGAATATTTGGGAATTCAATTTAAAAATTTAGAAAAAAGCAAATTTAACGAACATATTCTCTGTGATATAATTTTATTATATGAAGGAGTCGACTATTCAAAACTGAAAAAAGGAGCTTCATTTGAAATAAAAGAAGGCCCGCACACTGTCGGCAAAGGTCTTGTTATCGGATAACAGCATCTTATGTTACAAAGCTAAAAATACTCTGATACCACAGCTTTACTCTTAAACGGAATTTCTAATTTATAAAGAATATAAGGAGAATCTGAATGTTAGAAATAAAAGATTTTACCAGTATAAACGATCTGTTTTTCTCATTTCGCTGTGAACTGGGTGATGCTTTATACAGTTCAGGGGTAATATTTGAAAATAAATGTACTAATGAACAATTCATGGATTTTTTTCCTGAAATAAGCGAAACTCTGGAATGGATAAACAGCAATATCACAGATATAAAATCACAAACTGAGAAAAACTTACCGGATAATGCTGATTTGAAAATATTCAAAAACTGTATGATATTATCTTTTTCTCTTAGATTTAATAAGGATAATGTATTGTCATCCCATATTGCATACGGAGACAAAGAAGGAATTTATTTAATATCAGATATTAAACACAAGAAAGTCTTCTCTGTAGAAATGAATTTATAAACAAACTAAATCCGGATTTCTCCGGATTTTTTTTGCAGCTGTTATTTGCCGGCTGCCAAAGCTGCCAGACTGCCTAAAAATAACATAATCATAATAATATTATATAAGTTTATTACTGTTTTATCGCTTATTTTCCTGTTTAATTTTGTTCCGATGACAGAACCGATTATAGCCGCTGCTGCAAGAGGCAGTGCCTTTATATAGTCAATATTATTATCAAATATATGCTGTGCCAGACTGAACAATGAGCTTATAAACACTATAAACACGCTTGTTCCCGGAATCTTTTTTATTTCTGTCTGAAATACAAACATCAAAAGCGGTATTAGAAACGGCCCGCCTCCTATACCCAAAATTCCTGCACAAAATCCTATTATAAGGGAAATCAGCAGTTTGAAAAAATAATTCACTTCTATCTTATGTATTTTTTCCTTAAAAAACATAAGACATATCAAAACAAACAAAACAAATAAATATGTGAAATTTATAAAACTTTCAGGTACATAAGCAATGGCAAATGTCCCGATATAGCTTCCGGGAACTATGAACAAACCTGTTTTTATACCTGTTCTAAAATCTATTTTTTTATTCTTATTATATTTATATGTACTAAAAGCAGCCATTATAAAAACCGTAAATGTAGAAAGAGCCGCCGCTGATTTTGCACTCTCTCCCAATAATTTCAGAGAAGGTCTTAATATTACCCCTCCTCCTATTCCAATAAGGCTTCCCAATGTGGAAGTCACTAATGATAAAATAAAATATAGCATTCTGTCTCCTGATTACAACAGTTTCGTTTATAATTCAGAAAGAGACTGTTTACTTATCTTCCTTTTACAAAATATAAAACTGCCGTATTATCAATTGTAGAATTCCTTCTCCAGAATAAGAGCCACTGCACCCAAATACTGCGGTATTTTGTATATATCATTTCTTACGAATATTTCCCTGCTTATTTTTCTGTTGCTTAATTCATAAACATAATCAAGAAACAGTCTGTTCAGGGTTTCATCGGTAAAACCATAACCTGTGATAAAAACCTTGTCGGGATCAATAAATTTTATCGTATCCACCAGTACAGAAGCTATGGCGTAATATTTTCTTTCCAGTATTTCCTTTATCATTACTTCTCCCTGTGAATAAGCATAAAATATATTCTCTATATTTATGTTATCTTCTGCCCCTTCTGTTTTACCAAATAATACAGGAGTGCTTTCCTCTGAATATACTTCTTTTACTTCTTTTATAATTCTGTAAAAATTCACCACTGCATCAAGACAGTTTATATCGCCGCATGAACATTTCACCACAGACGGGGATTCCACACGTATATGCGATAATTTCCCCGCGCTGAAATGAATCCCGTCCTGTATCTCATTATTCATTATAAGAGCAGATCCTATTCCCATACCGTATTTCAGGAAAATATAACTCCCGCTGTCAGTCTTCATATTTCCAAACATTTTGTATGCAAGAAAATATGTGTGTATATTATTAGCCAAATGAACGGGAATATCAAAGTTTTCTTCAAATACCCGGGTTACCTCTATTTTTTCATTCCACAGACCCTGTGCATTTATACTTATTCCGTTCTCCTGATCTACTATACCTACAATAGATATTCCTATTCCGAGAATTTCATTCTTATTGATTTTTAATTTTTTTAATTTTTCTTTTATATTATCCGAAATATCCTGAAACATATACATCGGGTCTTCATCTTTTTTATAAATAAGACTTATTTCATCTATAGTTTCTGAATTGAGATATGTTATCCCAGTCTTCACTTTTATAAATTCGTCATACTGATGTATATATATTCCGATTATCTTCTTATATTCATAATTTATACCTATAAGAATTTTTTTTCTTCCAATATTTTTCTCTTCTTTTTTCCCTATTGTTTTTAATATTCCTTCTTCTATCATTTCATTGGCAATGTTGGAAATAGTCATCGGCGTCATGCCAAGAACCTCTGCTATTTCCTTTTTCGGTATCTGGCCGTATTTATTCACTGCCCTTAATACTGCCTTTAGATTTCTCTGTTTTATATCCTGAAGATTTATTCCGATTTTCATATATAACCCTTTCCGGTATTTTAAATAATTACCGCTTTTATCAAAATTACATTATACTAAATATATAACATAAAAAAGACTTTTTTTCTATTTATATATGAATTCATATTTTATTCCGGAAATTTTTCATAGTCATCTTTATTTTTTGATCCCGCTGACATACTCCCTTTTTTATTTATTTTTGCCCCTTCCGGTGCATCTATTTCCCCCAGAAGTACAGGGTCTCCTGTTTCTGTCTGCCAGCTTTCCAGCTTTCCTCTCATCTGTGCAAGAACATCGCTGTATTCGGCTTTTCCTGCAACATTATTATTTTCTCCCGGATCAAAGTATAAATCATAAAGTATCTCCATTTCTTTTTTCATATCCAAAAGACCGTTTTCCGTGAGAAATTCTTTTACCTTGGAATCATCCATATTGGAATAATTATATTTGTCATATGTTTTGTCAAAATATTTTATATACTTATATCTTTCATTTCTTACACATCTTGCTGGTTCATAGGACGTATGATAATTGATCTCGGCATATATTTCTTCCCTGACCTTTTTATTTTCATAAAGAAGGGGAACCAGTGATTTTCCCTGAAGCCATCCCGGTTTTTCCACGCCTGTAAGCTCACATAGTGTGGGAAAAATATCTATATGCGAAACCATTGCATCTATTACTCTTCCCTGCTTTTCCTGTTTCGGATCCCTTATTATCAAAGCAACGCCTATTCCGCTGTCATTTAAAAAACACTTGTCAAAAGGATTCGCCACACCGTGATCAGTAGTAAAAATTATTATTGTCTTATCATAAAGCCCTGAATCTTTTAATGCTTCTATTACAGTTTTTATACAATCATCTGCCATTTTTGCCGAATCCATATATTTTGCCGTATCAGCCCTGTTGTTTTCATTGTCATAAGTTCTCGGAGGCAGTTCCACATAATCGGGATCTGTTTTATTTTCGGAAATAACAGGATATTTTCTATGAGTGCTGAACATACCAAATGACATAAAAAATTTATTATTGGTTTTCGCAGCGTTTTTTATATATCCCGCAGCTTCTCCTGCATTATTTCTGTCCCAGTAAACAAGTTCTTCTTCATTATTTTTTTCAGGCACAGTGGTTATATCACAACTGTAACCTATTATTTTTGCTGCCTTGTCAAAGTTCAGCCATGAGTCAGCCTCATGCTGTACACCGGATAAAACTGTTTCATAATCATAATTTTTCAGATAACTCGCAAGGTGTTTGCTATAGTCGTTTATTCTGAAACCTCTGTGTGCAAGCCCCAGCATTCCGTTATTATGAGCATACATACCCGTAAGCAGTACTGATCTGCTCGGTGAACATGTAGGCGCCCCGCAGAATGCCTTCCTGAAAACCACGGCGTCCTTGGCAAACTCCAGTAAATAATCAGTGGGTACGTTAAATCCGTATGGTTTCAAAAATCTTCCCGAATCATGTGTGTGTATGTATAAAATATTCATTATGTTAAACCTCCTTGTTATTCAACCCATATAGGCGATGACCACGCTATATTTCCGTCTCTCTGAAATACTTTTACCATATAAAAGTCTTTTTCTTTCTTTTTACCAGATGTCGCAGTTTCCCAGTGTACTTTGTACCCGTCTTCGGGAGTTCCCCTGTGAAGTAATACCTTATATGCATTATGGTGAAAGTTATCATTTCTATAAAACTCGTCAAATCCGAATCTTTCTTTTGAAAGCTTTCTCGCTTCATCTTCAAAGCTGATAAGCTGTGTATTCTCAAGAATACTTCTGACAGAATATGTAAAAGTTTTACCGTCAACCGTCATTATGATATCCGAATCTATGTCTGCCTTTATTTCAAATATAAAGCTTTCTGATGTTACAGGTGAAGGACCCATCCATTTGCCGCTCTGGGAAGTCTTATGTGTAGTCAGCTCAAATTCACATTTATTTTTTTCTTCCCAGAAAAGTTTTTGTCCATATGAAGTCCAGCATTTTTCTATACTTATAATTTCTCCCGAAGTTTCAAGGCTTCCCGACCATTTTTTCGTTGTTATGTCGGGATATATACGTAAATCCGGACCCCATCCGAATTCTGCACGGAATTTAAATGTTACTTCTCCGGTAATCTTTTTTTCTTCCCATGTTCCTGAATGTGTATGTACTTTTTCTATTATTCCGTTCCTAATAAGTTCAATTCTATCTACAGCATCTCCGGCTTCAGTTTCCACCACATGGTTGTAAGACGGTCTCTCGCTTATTTTATCTCCCATCATGGCGTCGCCTATGTTGTATTTCAGCTTTATTTTATTTCCTGTAACACCGTAAACATGTTTTTTCAGCATTGCTTCCCAGATCTTTTCTTTTGTATTATCTTCTGCGTAGCATGCCATCAGACCATGTCCATACATTGCCGGTACTGAATGATTATCCCCTGAGGCTATTATTCCGACCTCATTACCTCCTGTCAGCCCGTCAAACACTGATGTTCCGCCTGTTCTCGGCCCCATATGTATATGGCGCTGCATATGACGGTCTGTATAACCGCTTTCTGATGAACCATGAGATGAAAATATTTCTATAAAAGGAGAATAATCAGAATTATGGGTTTTCCAGTTTTTACCTCTGCTTCCCAATGCATATGCAGGATGATGCGGTATGGCAATTGCTTCGCCTAAAGGAAGCATATTACATAATTCTTCATATCTCAAAGGATTAAAAAGCTCGCCGTCATCTCCGAGAAAAAATACATTATGATCGCCGTCAAGCCCTGATCCCTGCCATTCATAACCGGCAAACACGGGAATATTTCCGTCTTTCCCAGCCATAGAACTCTTTTCCCTGCAAAATTCCAGTACTTCTTCCCAGTCTTTCTCCCTTATATCTTTATCATAAATATCTTCTATACCAAGTCCTGAATCAAGTTTTCTCATAAAATAGGGATAATATGCCACAGCCCAGAAATCTGTCACTTCTTTGGCAAATTCATACCATTTTTCCATTTCATCAATTTGATTATGATGTATATTTGAGTGTAAATCCCCCCAAAGCAGTTTTTGTTTATCCATTTTTTTCTCCTTGCTTTTTATATTTCAATACTTTTTATATACGCTTCCAAATCATTTTTTATTATATTTACAGTTGGTCCGTATACTACCTGAATAGAATTTCCTTTGCTTATAATTCCTACTGCGCCTGTTCCTTTTAATCTTGGCTCGCTTATTTTTGTTCCGTCTTTCACTGTTACACGAAGCCTTGTAGCACAGTTATCAAGATCAACTATATTTTCAAGTCCCCCGAGTCCGTCAATAATAGCCTGTTCTTTTTTGCCGTCTGTTACTTTTCCGCTTCCCGGCTCATCCATCATTACATCATCTGCTTCATCTCCTCTTCCCGGAGTTTTATAGTTGAATTTTTGAATCATAAATTTGAATGAAAAGTAATACACAAAAAACAATGGTATTCCAATTAACAACAGATATAAATAACCGGTTTTTGCATTGCCCTGCATTACCCCGAATAGCAGAAATTCTATTACTCCTGCTGAAAAAGTAGAACCTATTGTAATATCAGCTACTGTAGTTATCACAAAACAAAGGGCAAAGTATACACAGCTTACAAGATACAGTACGGGTGAAGCAAAGAGCAGAGCAAAGTCAATAGGTTCTGTTACTCCTGTTATAAATGATGTTAATGCTGCTGAAAGCAAAAATCCCATTGTGGCTATTCTTCTTTTTTTATCTGGTATTGCACGATACATTGCAAGGCATACCGCAGGAA
Source organism: Sebaldella sp. S0638 (assembly GCF_024158605.1). Classification (NCBI taxonomy): domain Bacteria; kingdom Fusobacteriati; phylum Fusobacteriota; class Fusobacteriia; order Fusobacteriales; family Leptotrichiaceae; genus Sebaldella; species Sebaldella sp. S0638. The sequence goes on from NZ_JAMZGM010000002.1 coordinate 25,682, forward strand.
GTCCTATCATAATGTGAAGATATCTTCCGCTGTTAAATTTTGCAAGATTCCCAAAAAACTTAGCAGTATTAGGATCACCAAGCTGTGCAAGAAAAACTGCCTGAAAGCCTTCCACATTCTTACCGCCTACTTCAAGCGTACCTCCAAGTGCCGTTGTCCAGAATGGGAGATAAAACACATGGTGAAGTCCCAGCGGCAGCAGCAAACGCAATATAAATCCATATATAAAAGCTCCTAAAAGCCCTGTTTTATTTACAAGTATACCAGCTGATGCAAATAATGCCCCAAAGAAAGGCCAGATAAAGAATAAAGCTGCTCCGGCAAACAATGCTGCCACTGCTGTTACTATCGGCACAAATCTCGAGCCTCCGAAAAACGCAAGATATGTAGGGAGTTTTTTCTGATAATATCTGTTATGCAGATATGCTACCATTAACCCTATTATAATTCCTCCGAATATACCTGTCTGCAAAGTAACTGTACCTAATATATTTCCCTGTCCGAACAGTTTCGGATCCATATCTTTCGGTGCTATTGTTCCTGTAATAGTCAATAATGCATTGATTGTACAGTTCATTATTAAATAACCTATTACAGAAGCTAAACCTGCTGTTCCTTTATCAGCTTTAGCAAGACCTACTGCTATTCCCACTGCAAATATTAAAGGCAGCGCCGAAAAAACACCATTTCCCGCAGCATTCATTATTTTAAATACTGCCTGCATCGCCACATGATTTAATGCGGGATACGTTTTTACTATAACCGGATTTGATAATGCCGCCGACACTCCCAGCAGTAATCCCGCTACAGGAAGTATTGCTATTGGCAGTAATATGGCTTTTCCCAATTTTTGTCCCAAATTAAAAGCCTTTTCCTTTATTCCCATATTTCCTCCACTTCTAATTAATAAAAATATTTTACTAAATTCTTTTCTTCTGTCAAAAAAACATGTTTTTTCATCTTATAACGTTATTTATAATTCTATATTACCCCGTTTTCAAAAATAGTCAATAGTATTTGATAAAATATTTTTATTAATTAAAATTAATTTATACATGAACTCCTGTAAAAACAGCTCCTGTGAAATAGTATATATTTTTATTTTTTATATTTATATAGAATTTTTTTTATTTTCCTATAGGAAAAAAGCCGGAATATCTGATTCCGGCTTTTCTTGAAATATAATAAATAGTTTTTATTTTCTAAAAAATATGAACATATCTCTTTTCCAATCTATTTACCTGATGCTAAAATACTGCTTTTAATGTTACTCCTGCTCTATAGTCGTTTTCTTTATCATTTCCTGTAGAATACTCTCCTGTAAGGAATATTCCGTATCTGTCTTCTACTTCTACCCCTATTGCCGCCTTTGTTCTAAATGTTCCTTTTTCATCCTGTGGTTTTGAAAGTTTATGATATCCGTCTTCTATAGCTATTAATCTTGCTTTTTCTCTTTCATTTAAGTCTGCAAGTTCATACTCATAGGCAAAATCAAGTGTTCCTTTTAGCTGCCATGCAGATTTAGCTCCCAAAGGTACTATTCCTTTCAGTTCTACTCCTGCTCTCGGCTTTGCACTCCAAGCATCATTTCCTTCTACTTCAAGTTTTTCAAGTCCGCTTTCGCTAAAATCAGGTCTCATTACATACATTGCCCTGAATGCTCCATACGGCATTATACTTGCATTTTTACCAAGTTCAAATTCTTTTCCAAGAATATTGTCACTTGTTATACTATATGTTTCATATGTTCCGTTCATTTCAGATCTTCCCAGCGTTGACGGCCAGTCTATATTTCTGTCTATATTATGAAAACTTACTCTTCCTGTAAGGTCATTTCTTAATTCCCAGCCGCTTGATTTATACTTATTATGTAACCCAAGCTGAATAGTATCTACCCATTCTTCACTGTCATTTCCGTCATTGAACTCAAAACCTGTATGCAAATATCCTAACGAATACCCAAATGTGTGTCTGTATGTTCTTTCTACTTCCCTAAGTGCTAATACCCCTGTTGTAGTGTAATCGTATCCAGTAACACCATCTGTTTCTTCTTTATTTTTACCTTTTCCTGCTATTACACTTACTTTTACGTTTTCTTTTGTGTTATTCTCTGAATTCTGCATTAAATGCAATGAATTTTCAAATGCTCTTGCTATATCATCTTCTCTTTGATTAATATTAGCATACACATTTCCTGCGAGACTTCCCATTATATGTCTGAAATTCTCTTCATCAGGGATATATGCTGTTTTATTATATATAGTTACCCCGTCACCCGATGCGCTCAGGAAGTTATTTTCCAAAGCTGTTCCAAAATCTTCATACCATAATCCGTCTGTAAAATCTGTAAATGCTTTTCTCGACATATATACATCAGAACCTGTTCCTGTTGCTTTAGGCGTTGCTTCCCACAGAAGCGATCCGCTTACAAAATCATATTTTCCTGATGTTGCCTTTACTACACCTTCCAGTTTATAAACATCCGCTATAGTTCCATCTGCAAATCCCGGAAGTATTACTATAGGCTTTGACGTAGTTATCTGGTCAGCTATTATGGATGTTCCCGATAATTCAAAATCATAATTCGGGTCTGATGAAGGCTGTACAGATGTAGGATCAGGCTTTATCATTACCTGAAGACCATCCAGCGCCAGAACTCCGCTTGTTTTTATTATTCCTGCATTTATCAGTGCCGGAAGTGCATGTGTACTTCCTATTGACTGTATTACATTATCAAGAGAGCCGTTCACAGTTGCTCCTGTTCCCACACTATGTGCCGGATCATCAGGATCTGACGACACAAAAGCCTGTCCGCTTCCTGTTATTGTTATAGTACCTGTGTTGGTAATTATTGTTCCAAGGTTACCATACATACCTATTGCATCATTACCTGTTATCTGTATCAATCCATGGTTTATTATCTGTGATCCTGGACCTTTTCCAGCCATACCTATTGCATTGTCACCTGTTACATTTATTGTTGCTCCAGATTCATTTACTATTATTCCGCCTTCAGTATACATTCCTGTGGAGTAGTCTCCGCTTGTTGTTATATTACCAAAGTTGCTCGCACTTCCTCCTTTTGCTACTATTCCGTATCCTCCATAGCCGGCAGATATGTTACCGCCTGAATGGTTTACTATTGTAGAATTTTCTCCATATATTCCCACGGAATATTTACTGTTGTCCACATCCACTTCTGTTGTCCCCGGTAAAAATGCAAGGTCTGAGTTACCCACAGCTACAGTACCAAAGTTATCCACTGTACCGCCGTAATTATATATTCCCACATTATTATTTCCTGCTGTACCTGTTATAATACCGTTATTTATCATAACAGCACCGCCGATAAGGCTTACAGGATCCTGCGCCATGTAGAATCCCACGTTATCTGTTCCTGTCATTGTAAGATTACCGTCATTTGTTACTGTTGTTCCTTCTGAACTGTACATATATACAGTATCTGTTCCTGTAACACTGTTTGTTCCCAGACTGTTTATAAATGATCCGCCTTTTAATATAAATCCATAGTTACCGCTGCCTATATTCAAATCAGCCGCATTTGTCACTGCTGATGATATACCGTATACTCCCACAGCTCCGTTTGTCCCCATGTTTAGTGCCGAACCTGTATTCAGATTTACAATTCCGTTCGTAGAATATATTCCGATTCCCGAATCTCCTATATTTGATACACCGTAATTATCTACTGTTCCTCCGTCACTGTAAATACCTATTGAACTGATTCCTGATGTTACTGTTCCCCAGTTTGTAACTGTACTTCCTGCTGCTGCACTGTATATTCCTATACCTGGGTCAGATGTATTAGTAGAATCTCCTATTTTTATTATACCTGTAGAGTTATTAATTATCGAATGATTATTTGTTCCTGTAAAATAGATACCTATAGATCTGTCTCCCGAAAGATCTATAGTTCCGTCATTTATTGCCTGCATTGTACCCGAAATACTGTCTGTGGCATATATTCCCACAGAACCTGCCCCGCTGCTTAATATATTTCCTCCGACCAGATTCTGAACATATGAACCGTCTTTCAGATACATTCCCTGAGAACCTGTTCCTATATTTATCGTTCCGCTGTTTTGTGCAAAAGCACCGCTTCCTGAAGTCATTAACCCAGCTGAAGCATTATCTACTGTTATTGTTCCTTTGTTACTTATTTTTGATCCATTTTTCCCGAAAATACCTACCGAACCGTCTCCTAAGATAATAGTGCCGTTATTTTCTCCGTCTGTCCCGGGAGTCATTCCTGCCGGCAAAGTTCCAAGCCCTGTATATGTCCCGTCTAATGCCACAGCTGCCACATTTGTTGCTCCTGGAGATGATGTTATCGTAGAACCGTTCAGATATATTGCTGAATTTTTTCCCGATACAAGAGTCCCGTTTGAAGCGAGATTACTGCTTCCTGTGTACTCAAATATTCCTCCCGCTATATTCCCAAGTGTATAAGTAGACCCCGGTGTAACACTTGTGACATTAAATGAATTATTGATTGCTCCGCTGGAATTCATGTTGAATAACACTACATTCTGACCATCTATATTTATGTTACCGCTTCCTGTAAAACTTGTTGTACCGTCAAGATAAAGTCCTAACGAATTATCTCCAAACAGATTAATTGTAGTTCCTGTCAATGTTACGCTGCTGTCCTTGGCATAAAGCGCTACACCGTTTTTACCTACAGTTATTGTTGATCCTGCATCTGTTACAGTTCCTTTGTCTACAAAAACACCAACAGCATTTTCAGAAGCTCTCAAATCTATAGTTCCGTTTGACAGGTTAATTTGTGCATCTCCTATACCTACTGTACTGTTATTATTAGCATATACTCCTATTGCATTAGTCGATGTACCAGCTTGTATCAGTCCACTGTTAATTATATTAATTTTCCCATCACCAAAAGCTTGTGCAACGCCCTGTTTATATCCTTCAGCATATATTCCTACTCCTGAATCAGAAATATTAATAACTGATCCGGTTTGATTATCAATCAATGAACCATTTGCTCCGTACATTCCTATAGACCCTGTTCCGCTTACATTAATTGTTCCCAAACTTATATTTTTCAATTCTCCATAGTTTGAATACATTCCCACGGAAGAAGCACCTGATAATGTTATGTTTCCTCCGTCATTTGTTAGTGATACCGTACTTCTCGGCAAAGAACCCCCTAGAGTATCCAGTCCGTTTTCCTGTCCCATTGCTACTTGATTTGCAAGATTTCCAGTTATATTGAACCCATTATTATATATACTTGATGATACTATTTCCAAATTATTATATGCATCAGAAGCTGTATCCAGACTTATATTCTGATCTATTCCAAGCAGACTCTTATACATCATATATGTTTTATAATCTGTACCATTTACTACAGGTCCGCCTGCTATTGATCCTAAAGGTGTGGCTGTTACACTCAAATCAATCGATACATTATCTACTATAAAAAGTCTCGATCCAGATTCCATATTTAATGTTAAATTAGGAGCTGTTCCGTTAAATGTACTTGTAAAATATGCTGATAAATTACTTGTTGTCAATGCCGGCAGAACTCCTGTCCCCACATAATAAAATGCTGTTCCTCTGTCATTTGAATTTGCTGCACCTTTTATTGTCGCATTTACATTATTTAATTCAAAAGTTCCTCCACTTTCATTATAGAATAACAGTGATCTTTGTCCCGTTTCCATACTTGCATTTGTTAATTTTATTTTCCCTGTACTTCCTTTTGCATATAGGTTAAATGCTCCGTCAGAAGTTTTTATTGCTCCGTTAGTTATGTCAATTACTCCTGTATCAGCGAATAATCCTGTAGATTCTTTACCAGAAACATCCACTGTTACATTACTTCCGACTCCAGAAGAAGTAAATGTCGAACCTGCATCTTTTACTGCTACTCCCACAGAACCTGATTTATTATTTGAAGAATCTGTATACACTCCGCCGGCCACATTAATTACACCAGTATTTATTATAGAACTCGCGGTATCCACTACAATTCCTTTTGTCCCATCGCCAGTTGCATTTAATGTTCCGGCATTATTAATCCCTGAACCTGTGTTAGCATATAAACCTACCTGCGATTTACCGTTTTTCACCTCAAGAATAGTGTTTACATCTGTTGTTACAGAAGATGAAGCACCAATCCCTGCAATTAGTATATTCCCTATTCCGCCGTCACTTGTCAATGAATGCTTTGTTGTTAAATCAGACATATTACTTCCCAAAGTCAAATTACCGTTTTCAATTCTTATTCCAATACCTTTCTGTGAATATCCCCCCATCTTTATTTCATAGTCATTCAATGTAAATGTTGAAGCTAAATTAATATACATTCCAATTCCGTTATCTGTGTGTTGGTCGCTATATCCCGGATTTGCTATATGTCCGCTGTTCTCAAGGTTATTTACTCCAGTAGCACTGGCAGCAGTCTGTCTTGGATCTTCTGTCCCCACATCTACTTTTATTTTTGAATTTGCAAAGTTTAATACTCTTTCTATATCTACTCCAATACTTTCGTCTCCCAGAACTGTTATCGGATTATACAGTTTTATTTCTGTTCTTGTAAGATTTGTTGTCCCGGATCTTGTATATACTCCTACATTTTGTCTTCCATAAAGTTTTATATCTCCGTTATTCATGAGAAGATGTTTTCCGTTTCCAGAAGAACTTGCACTGGCTGTCATCAGGTATATAACATTTCCCGGTGCTCTCATTTCTATTAATCCTGTATTATCAAAACCTTCCTGTTTTTGACTGCTTGTTCCTTCAGTAAACATAAAGGCAACTTGATTTCCAACCAGATTATTATTTGTACTTGCTTCATTTAATCCTATTATTTTCCCTCTGTTCATAAATATACTGTTCGCAGCTTGGCTTCCGCTGTGTGCCTGTAAGTTTACCGCTACTATACTGGAACCTTTCAGATTCCATGTAGTATTATTTTCTACATATTGAAACATTCTGTTTGCAGTTGTATGTCCCAGAACAGTATCCAAAAATTTATCTGCAAGTTCTGTTTTTTCTGCACTTGTTATCCATCCCTGTGTCTCTAGTCCATCAAGATTATATTGTGTCCCAAGATAATGCTCATCATAGTGTAAAATTTGTCCCAAAAATACAGGATTTGGATCATCTCCTTCCAGAGTTACTACTAAATCAGAAGGATTCCCTCCTGCTGTTCCATATCTTGTTATTGTATTGTCTATTACCTTGAATATCCCTTGAACACTTGTATTCGTGGTAGAATTGTACACTCCTGCCGGAAGAGCCTGTGCTGCTCCGCCTGATAGTGTCAACCCAGCTGCCGGTCCTCCAGTAAGATTAGTCAATGTATAATTGTCATAAATTACTTTTGAACCATATCCTCCTCCTCCTGAGTGATTAGCAATATGTGCATAAATTTCACCTGAAAGTACATCCATTTGCGATATTATAGCATTTCCATTTGGATCCCCTGTAGGATAAAATCCAGTATAACCACTATTTCCTCCGCCTGCACCACCAATTGTTATTATTGGAATTGGTACTAGCTGAGGTAATTCCACTACTGGTTCCAAAGGCTGGAATTCCAAAAAGCTTAAAGATGGTATCGATACCCCTGTTGGTGCATTTACTGTGAGTGTACTTGGATTTATACTAATTTCACTTGCCGGAGACAAAGACAATGTAAGCGGTTCTCTGCTCATTCCCTTTAACGGAATACTAACCCCTAAATTTATATCTTTAGGCTGCTGCAGCGGCTTATAAGGCTTTCCTGCAAGTCCTCCTCCTATAGTTCCGCTTGTTGTCACATAGTTTCCGCTTGCATCATAATATCCATTTACTTTCGAATGATATAATGCGTTTTCAGAGCTGTTATCCACTCCGTCACCATATTCGTCATAAAATCCCGAGAAAAATATCTGCCATTCCAGATATTCCGGTTTTACTATATAGTCTCCCTGTAAATGTAAATCTTTTAATTCTTTATTTTTTTGATTAAGTATTCGTTCCAATACTTGATAATTTTTTTGGTTAGATTTCCCCTGTTCGAGATTCTTTACCATATTATTATACATTCTGTCATATTTAGATGAAGCCGAAGTTTCTGCACCACTGGTAGTTGACGGTATTACTGCATTCAACGCTAAAAATGATATTAATAATTTTTTATTTACTTTCATTATTCCTCCTTGATTACCTTATGCTGTTTTTTATTTTGTAATATTCTATTCTAAATAATAAATTCTCTATTTTCTGTATTGCACTTGATTTTTCCCCTGTCTGTATATTTGCTCTCATCAGTTTTTTTCCAGCTTCTGTCCGCTGTTTAGATACTGCTCACATCACTCCGCCTGCCTTTTAGATCTTCCCTGAATTCCCTTTTATATTCATACAAAGTAATCGTAGCGGCACTTATTGTTGTAAAAAATAATAATATTGTTACCTTTTTCATATCACTCTCCTTTACTGGCAATTTTATTTTAAATGTTTAAATATTTAAAAATCTTATTATATTCGCATGTTGTCGGACTATATCATTTTAAGGCTTTATATCTAACATAAATTCTCTACTAATTCAAATATCGCTATTTTCCTTTTACACCAGCTGTTGCTGCCATTCCCGACATTAACAAAAATAATAAAAAGAATTCCCCTCTATACCTCCTTCTGTTATTCTACCAGCTTAAACCCGGTTCCCAAAACATTTTTCCAGTATAATTCATCTTCCGCATAAGCGATTTATAGATGTTTTCGATATCTTTACCATTTATTTTCAAATAATTATTAGAATATAAGTTTTATAAACTAAAAAAATTATATTTTGATTAAAACAATAATTATGGCATAAAGTATCACTATAATTATAACACAAATATCATACTTATCAGATATACCTTTTCCCTTTTTTAATAAATTAGTTTTCATTTTTTATTTATTTTATATATAAAAAATTGAAGTACAGCTTTAAGGTTATGATACCTCAAAATTTTAAATAATCTTATATCTTATGATTTATTTATCAAAAATATTGTTCTTTTTTATTTCAAATTAACTATAAAACAGCTTTTTCTTTCACATACAATTGTATAACAAACAATTTTATTTGAACTTATAAATAAATCACATAAAAAAAGACCATACAAACCAGGTTTATTAAATCATCATTTATAATTTAAATTCTCTCTGTTTAATACAGTCTTTTAATATTTATGCGTTTATATTTCCTTACGTCCTTCCAGCGACCTTGAAAGAGTGGCTATATCTGAAAATTCAATATTGCCGCCCATAGGAATACCGCTTGCTATTCTTGAGACCTTTATTTCCTTGTCCTTTATGATCTTGGAAAGATACAGCGATGTCGTCTCTCCTTCAAGGCTGGGATCCAGCGCCAGAATCACTTCTTTTACACTGTCTGTAAGCCGGTTGGTAAGTTTATCTATATCCAGATCATCTACTCCTATTCCGTTCAGCGGATCTATTATTCCTCCTAAAACGTGATAAAGCCCGTTATATGTTTTTGATTTCTCAAAAGCTATAATATCTCTTGAATCTTTTACAATGCATATAATACTGCTGTCACGCTCTTCATCGGAACAAATTTCACAAATATCATCTTCTGTAAGATTTCCGCATATCTTACATTTTTTTATTTTCTCTTTTGCTTCTTTCAGAACTGTCATAAAATTAAGCAGTTCCTCATCTTCCATTTCGAGAACATAAAATGCTATTCTCATTGCACTTTTTCTTCCTATTCCCGGAAGTTTTGCGAATTCATCTACTATATTATCCAGTGATTTCATATTTATATTATTTCTCCTTATTTTATAAATTCCTTATATTCTTTTTCAGAACCATAAAAGACATTCAGATCGACAAAACCATCTATTCCTCTCAGCCGGCCTCTGTTTGCATATTGCCAGAATGCCCATTTCCTGTCATTTTCCAGCTTTGGCTTTGATATAATATCCCTTATCCATATATTATAATCCAGATAGTCATTCTCTATGTAATCTTTATAAAAAGAATCTGTTGCATAAAGTACGGGAGTTTTTCCATAATAATTTTTTACTGTTTCCAGAAAAATATATATTTCCTTCTTTACTTCATCCCTGCTTTTATCAGTCTTACAGTTCCCGCCATATTCCAGATCTACAAACGGCGGCAAAGTAATTTCAGATTTTGGAACTGTATTAATAAAATTTTCTGCCTGCTCATTTCCGCTTCTGCATAATCTGTAAAAATGATATGCCCCTGTTTCATATCCTTCTTTCAGTGATTTATTCCAGTTCACGCTAAAATTAGGATCCTGATAGTCTACGCCTTCAGTAGCTTTAATTATTACAAAGTTTATTTTTTCATTTCTTAGTTTTTCCCAGTTAATTTTCTTCTGATGATGGGAAATATCTATTCCTCTCACAGGAAAGGCTTTTCTTCCGGGATAGTTAAACCTGAGATAACCTTGTTCAAATGCAGTATAAACTCCAAAAATAATTACTAAAGGAACCAGTAAAAATATCTTTTTCATATTTTCTCCCTTATATCTGTTATCATATTATATCATAATACTGTATGTTTATGAATATCTGCCTGTTTTCACAAAAAACTTATTTTAGGGAATAATATAATTATTCATCCTGCTAATATTTTACTTTTTCTAATACCATGTAATAGATTTATCCACATGGATATCTTCTTTTGTTTCCGGCTTAGTTACCGGATATCCTATTACACATCCTGTATAAGTGTATTCATCATGTTCAAGTTTTAGAAGCTTGCTGAATTCTTCGCTGCTGCTAAGACTTTCTATTATGGAAAACAGATGCATCCCCAGATCCATAGCCGCTACTTTCAGCCACATATTTTCCAGAACATGCGCCAAAGACTGTCTTTCTACCGACGGCAGCCCTCTTTTTTCAGCAATTACTATCAGGCACGGCACTTCTGACATTCCGATAAAACCGTTCATAGCAAAGCTTTCTAGTCTTCTTTTATAAGATTCAGAATCTTCTTTAAAATTCGGTTCTTTTTCCAAATCTTCCCTCAATTTTTCCAGATTCATTTTTGCTGCTTCTTTTATGTATGTATTTATTCTGTCCAGATACCCGTGATTCTTAGTAAAAACATAAAAACGTCTGTACTGCGAGATGTCAGTTACCGCAAGTGCTGCAAAAGGTGCATATGCTCCTGCCCTTATTACTTCTTTTATTATTTCTTTAGACGGCACCATACTTTTAAAGGAACGGATACTTCTTCTTTTACGTACAATTTCATCAAATACATCATTTACATTTTGATTAATCAAATTTTTCAATATAATTCTCCTCTCTGAGTTTGTTATATATTGCCATATTTCAAAGTTTTACAAATAAATTAAGTGATACATTCACTATTAGTATAGCAATCTACACACTAAAATTCAACATTTTATATTATTAAATTCTATTATCTTTTATTTTTTTATTTAAAATTTTTAAAAGATTAAAAAAGAGGTCTGAAATACACAGCACCTCTCTCTATTTATTTATTCTCCTACTATTCCTACTTTAAATGTATTTGTAGTTCCTGTTTCAGATATTCCTGTAACTAATACTACTATATCACCGTTTTTGATAGTTGGTAATGTAGATACCAGTTCCATTGCTCTTGAGAAGAATTCATCTGTTTTGTCCAGATTTTTATCTACAAAGCTTGTTACTCCTCTTGTTAATGAAAGCTGTCTTGCTGTCTGCTCATTGTCAGTAAGTGCTACTATAGGAACAACCGGTCCGTATTTTCTTACCATTCTTGCAGCTCTACCGCTCTTAGTCCATACAAGTATTGCTTTTGCACCAAGAAGATTTCCTGCTTCCACTGCACCTTTAGATACAGCTTCTGTTATAGTAATATCTCCGTCAAAAATAAGATCTTTATATTTTTTGAATCTGTCTGTTCTGTCAGCTATAGCTGCCATAGTTTTCACAGTCTCCAACGGATATTTTCCTTTTGCCGATTCTCCTGAAAGCATTACTGCATCTGTACCATCAAGTATTGCATTTGCTACGTCTCCCACTTCTGCTCTTGTTGGTCTTGGATTTCTTATCATTGAATCCAGCATTTGAGTAGCTGTAATTACTACTTTTCCTTCTTCATTACATTTTTTTATCATCATTTTTTGTGCAAAAGGAACTTCTTCTACTGGTATTTCTACCCCGAGATCTCCTCTGGCTACCATGATTCCGTCTGATAATTCCAGAATTTCGTCAAAATTATCAAGACCTTCCTGACTCTCTATTTTTGAAATTATTTTTATATTTTCTCCGCCGTTTGCATCAAGGACGCTTCTTACTTCCGCTACATCTCCTGCTTTTCTGATAAATGAAGCTGCTATGAAGTCTACTCCCTGTTCACATCCGAATTTCAGATCCTCTATGTCTTTTTCAGCAAGAGCCGGTAAACTTACAGATACTCCCGGAAGGTTTACTCCTTTATGCTCTCCTAATTCTCCTGTATTCTTAATTAAACACTTTATTTCTGTTCCGCTTATTCCCTGTACTTCAAGAGCTATTAATCCATCATCAAGAAGAATTATATTTCCTGGTTTTAAATCATTGATGATTCCCTGATAAGATACTGCGAACTTATCTTTATTTCCTACAAATGAATAGTCAACTGTTATTATTACTTCTTTTCCTGTTTCAAGAAGAACATCTTTCCCGTCTTCCAGTTTTCCTGTTCTTATTTCAGGTCCTTTTGTATCTAATAAAATTGCTATATGCTTATTTGTTTCAGCCATTATTTCTCTGGCTGTTCTTATTCTTCCACCATGTTCTTCATAATCTCCGTGTGAGAAATTCAGTCTCATAACGTTCATACCATTGTCTATCAGACTTGTAAGAACTTCCTTACCTTCTGATTTTGGTCCAATTGTACAAACAATTTTTGTCATTTTCATTTTAAAAATCCTCCTAAATATTATATAGATAAAAGATGAGTTAAGTTATAATCATCCAAAGAAATGTTAGTTTTATTTTCCCATGCGTAAGAGATAGCGTGAGTTACCATTTTGTTATTTTCCATACCGACCATTATTCCGCTCTCACCTTCCATAAGAAGTTCAAATGCTCTTGCACCCATTCTTGTAGCTAATACTCTGTCGAATGCAGTAGGTGAACCTCCTCTTTGGATGTGACCTAATACAGTTACCCTTATTTCTGTATTTATTTTCTCTTTCAGCTCTTTAGCTATGTCAAAAACATGACCTACGCCTTCTGCCACGATAATAATGTCTGATAGTTTTCTTTGAGATCTTCTTTCTTTTATATCTTCTGCCAGCTCGTCTATTGATCTGTTAACCTCTGGTATTAATACACCGTTAGCTCCTCCGGCCATAGCAGAATATAATGCTAAATCCCCGCAATCTCTCCCCATTACTTCAATTAAATATGTTCTCTCATGTGAATTCGCAGTATCTCTTATTCTGGAAATAGCATCTAAAATAATATTCAGTGTTGTGTCATAACCGATTGTATAATCAGTACCGGCTATGTCATTATCTATTGTTCCTGGAATTCCTACTACCTTTATTCCATGTTCTCTAAAAAGAAGATCAGCTCCACGATAAGAACCATCTCCTCCTATTACTACTAACCCTTCAATTCCATGTCTCTTCAAGTTTTCAGCTGCCTTTGCCCTTACCTCAGGCTGCTTGAATTCCGGAAGTCTCGCCGACAGCAGAATAGTCCCTCCTCTATCTGCTATACCTGATACATCGAGAGGATTAAGCTTAAATATTTCATCATTAAGCATTCCCTTATATCCTCTTTTAATACCGTACATCTCACAGTTGTAGTTCATTGCCATTTTAGTAACGGCTCTGATCGCTGTGTTCATACCTGGTGAGTCTCCACCACTTGTTAAAATTCCGATCTTTTTCATTTTTCCTCCTACTCAAAAAATTCACCAATTCGCCTAAATTTATTATATCTGTTTTCCAACAATTTTTCAATTTCTATTTTTTCTAATTTTCTAAATTCCTTTACTACGGCACTTTTCAAATTTTTGGCAGTTTCGTCATAATCTCTGTGTGCCCCGCCAATAGGCTCTTTTATAATTCCATCTATTATCCCAAGACTTTTTAAACTAAAAGCATCTATTCTAAGACTTCTTGCTGCCTCAGGTGCTTTTTTGGAGTCTTTAAATAAAATACTTGCACATCCTTCAGGTGAAATTACAGAATAAATACTGTTTTCCATCATAAGTACAGAATCAGCTACTCCGATTCCAAGAGCTCCGCCGCTTCCTCCTTCTCCTATTACCACTGCTATTATCGGAACAGTTAATCCGAACATTTCAGCAAGGTTTTTCGCTATTGCTTCAGCCTGTCCTTTTTCTTCTGCTTCCAGTCCCGGATATGCTCCGGAAGTATCTATGAATGTCAAAATAGGTATCTCAAATCTCTCAGCCATTCTCATGAGCCTAAGGGCTTTTCTGTACCCTTCGGGACTTGCCATACCAAAATTTCTATATATATTTGCTTCCATATCACGGCCTTTTTGATGTCCTATTATCATGACCCCGTTTCCGTCTATAGATCCCAGACCGCCCACTATTGCATGATCATCTTTTGACAGTCTGTCTCCGTGAAGTTCTACAAAGTCATCTGCTATTCTCTCTATATAATCCATTGTATAAGGTCTTTTTGGATTTCTTGATATTTGTGTTCTTCCCCAAGCATCTATCTCGGTTTTTGAAAATTCTTTTATTTTCTCTTTCAAAACTTCTTCCAATTCTTCTATCTGCTTGGAAAAATCTATATTTTGTTCCTTTGAGAATTTTTTTAATTCCTCTATTTTAGATTCCAAATCTCTCATTTCAGCTTCTATACTCATATAACCTCCAGTTTACACTAATTTTTCAAGAACTCTGAATATTGTTTCTTTCAGGTCTTTTCTTTCAGATATTATGTCTACCATTCCATGTTCTAATAAGAATTCAGCACGCTGAAATCCTTTTGGAAGTTTCTGGTTTATGGTCTGCTCTATTACTCTCGGACCTGCAAACCCGATTAATGCATCAGGTTCTGTTATTATGACATCCCCAAGCATGGCAAATGAAGCTGTTACCCCTCCTGTGGTAGGATTAACCGGTACAGAAATAAAAGGTACTCCTTCTTCGTTTAGTCTTTTTACCGCACCTGAAGTCTTAGCCATCTGCATAAGAGATACTATCCCTTCCTGCATTCTGGCTCCTCCTGAGCTTGCTACCACAATAGCCGGAACTTTTTCTTTAAGAGATTTTTCCAGTATTCTTGTAACTTTTTCACCAACTACCGAGCCCATACTTCCGCCCATAAAGTTAAAATCCATTACTGCGATATTCACATCAATTCCGTTTATTTTTCCGGAACCCGAAATCACAGCATCTAACATTCTGCTTTTATCAATACTTTCTTCCAGCTTTTCTTTGTACATTGGAAAATTTAAAAAATCTTTTGAATTAAGCGTGATGTCCTGCTCTTCAAAAGTTCTCTCATCTATTAATAATTCTATTCTTTCAAATGCATTCAGCGGAAAATAATTGCCGCATTTCGGACAAACGTTAAGATTATTTTTCAGATCTTCATTATATATTATCTCATTGCATTTCGAACATTTTTTCCATTGGCTGCTTTCTGTTATGTCTAAAGTCAGTTTAGATTTAGTTGTAACTTTAGCATATTGATTTTTCGTTTTTTTAGCAGAAAAAATTCCCATAAAATCACCTCTCCAGTATTTTATATTTTACTAGATTGTACTTATTTTTGCAAATAAAATTTCATGCTGACCCTAAATTTCTTCTTGTCAGATCATATTCTATATATTGTCTACAATATATTTAAGTACATCTCTTATAGTTTTAATTTTTATAATATCATTTTTTATTTTTTCTATATTTTCCAGATTCTTTAAATACCAAAAGATATGTTTTCTCATATCTAAGTTTGCCCTTATTTCTCCTTTATCCTCTATACAGTAATTTATATGTTTTATCAGGGTATTCTTTATTTCTTCCCTACTTACTTCATATTCCACGGACTCACCTGTATTAAAATAATCTTTTGCTGCTTTTATCAGCCATGGATTGCCGAGCAGACCTCTTGCAAGCATTATGCCGTCAGGCTTTGCTAATTCTGTTTTTTCCTTTATTTCTTGAAGATTTGTTAAATCGCCGTTTCCTATGATAGTTACATTTTTATATTTTTGTTTCATTTCTTTTATTATATTCCAGTCTGCATAACCGCTGTACATCTGCTCCTGAGTTCTTCCATGGATGCATATTTGGTACAGATCATACTCTTCTGCGAGATTTACGTAATATTCGGGGTTTGAAAAATTTTTATAACCTGTTCTTATTTTTATTGATAACGTAATATCGCTGCCATACTCCTTTTTTATATCCGCAGTCAGGTTTTTCACAAACTCGTATTCTAAAAGCAGGGCGGAACCTTTCCCTGCCCTGACTATTTTCTTCATCGGACATCCCAGATTTATATCTATATGCCCAAACCCTTTATTTATAAGAATCTTTACTGCCTGCAAAAAATCGTCATTTTTATTTCCAAAAATCTGTACTGCTTCATTTCCTGCTCTTCGCAGTATTTCATCCAATGTTCTGTGATTATTGTATTTTAATGCATTTACATCTACCATTTCAGTAAATATGATGTCCGGAGAAAATTCATACAGTATTTTCCTAAAACTGTAATCAGTCACTCCCGCCATAGGTGCAGTCATTACCTGCATAATTACCACCTTTTATTCCGTTTCTTTTTATCCTACCCATGCATAATTATTTATAACATGGCAGAAAGCAATGGATAATAATAATAAGACAGTTATTACAATCAATGCCATAACAAATCTCGGAATATCCTCTTTTAATGTTTTCAGTCTGTCCCGTCCCAGAAAGTTATTTTTTACATAATGTGTTCCAAAGAACCCTTCCTGCATCTGTATTTTTACATATGTTTTATTTCTCAGCATTTTATATGCCCTGTTTGAAACTTCAAATTTATATTCTCCTACACCGTCTCTTACATAAAGCTTACTTTGTATCATTCCGTGAAACATTCTGTATCTCATAGCCTTCATAATGAAAAACGAAGTTATTTTCTTACCCGGCTTTAATCTTGATAAAAATACCAGCATATACCGCGGAACTACTCCTAATACCAAAATTACAAATGCTCCCGTCACTATGCACAAAATCACTGATCTTGGATTTAAAGTAAAATTCCTTATAAAGGAATAAGTGCGGAGTATCTTTAAGAGAGGAACCGCTATCACCAGCAAACATAATATCCTTATGATTTTCTGCCGAAGATTCATCTCCATTATTCCCATTTCTATCCACATGTCGATATCAAGCATAATAATGAGCGAAATAAGCCCTAAAACAAAAAAGCCCAGACCGTAAAGCAGATAAGACTCTTTGTTCACTGCCGCTAAAGATACCGTCATACATAAAAACATTGAAATAAAGCTTAGTTTTTCTGTTATTATGTACATAAATACCGAAAATGATAATAATAACATAAAAATCAAGAATATTTCATCTTGTATTCTTTCTATAATTTCTTCCATATATACTCCTACTCCAAAAAATTCTGAATGTACCTGTTCTTTATTGTAACAAATTTTCTTAATTAAAGTATTAAAAAATAAATAATATTAATTAATTTTTCTCAAATATACTTTTTTTACTTTCCGTCTATTTAAAAAAATTATCCGAAAATATTTTCAGATAATCATTGTATACAATTAGATTAGTAATTTTTATTATTGATTTTTTATAAATATATTTTTAGATAATAAAATATTAAAATAATCAGTGTACTGAATGTAATATTCTTATTATATAAAATATTTTATCTCATTACCACAGCATCATCGAACTTCTGTATCAAGCATTCTTTATTCTCCCATCCGATTAATTTTTTTACTCATTTAATTAAATAATTTCAGTGTTTACTGTCCTTAAACGATTAAATTCAAAAGGGCTGCTTTAAAATAAAATTTTTCATTTCAAATGTAATTTTATGCTAATTCTTATTACATCATTAGAAAATTTATATATAAACAACCCTTTTTTTTCACTAGATTAAACGTTCGATCATTCATGAATAAGCACTTTTAAACAAAAAGTGTCATGACATATTCTGAAAATTTCTCTCCTGAATTGAAAACCTTATGTACATGTGTATGATCAGATATGTATTGCTGTAGAATTCCATCTATTGATCCGACAATAAATCTTGCGTGATCTATAGGTGAAGTGCTTTTTTTGAAATCTCCCTCTATGATCCCGTCTATAAGGATCTTTGCTATTGACTCTTTATAGTTTGCGTATATTTCTCTTATTTCTTCATGAAACTCACTGTCTTTATGTAAGAATTCACCTAATAATTTAGATGGTATAATACAAAGATGCACATCAGTTTCACTTTTTTCATAAACAAATGATAAATAATTTTTTAGTTTTTCACTTGCAGAAAGATTTTTTTCGTCACATATCTCACTAATTTTACTAATATACTCTAGTTCAATATATCTTAAAACCTCCATCAAAATATCATTTTTACTCTTGAAGTGCCAATATAACGCCGCCTTCGTTATATTCAGCTCCTTACTAAGATTTGATAAAGTAAAATTACTGAAACCATATTTTGATATTTGCTTTATTGCTGCTCTGATTATATCCTCCCTGTTAATTTGAAATCCTGCTCTTCTCGCCATTTTTTTTCCTTTCCTAGTTACATTTTTTTCACTTTGTGATAAATAAGTTGAGTTTTAACTATCAGTTTAATTTTTTCTAAGTCATCCTCCTGTTAGTAGAATGATTATACTACTATATTCAACCATAAAAAAATAATACTGTCAAGTTTTTATTCATAAGATTTTATAAAATTAATTATTTCAATAGTTAATTTTTTTCATAAGAAATAAAAAATTCTAAAAAAACCAGACATTTTAGAATTTTCATTTACCTTATTTTAAAATAAAATTATTTGTTTTTTAAATCGATGATTTCAGAAATACTTCTTCTTTTGTCAAATTTCAAAAAACTGCTTATTCCGAATTTTGAAGCATATTCTGCCGCTTCTTTAATCATAAATCCCGCATGACCGGGTTCATGCGCATCACTTGATAAAATTACCGGTATTTCATACTTTTTTACAAACTTCATAAAATCTTCATAGGGACTTATTTCATTTACAGGGTATCTGTAATAAGTTCCTGTATTTATATCCACTGCCATGTTATTCTCTTTTAAAATTTTTGCTGTTTTTTCAAGCAGACTGTCTACATTTTTTTCTGGCAAATTATTAAACAGTCTCAAATTAAAAGGATGTCCTAACACATCATAAAGACCTGTAGATGCGACATTTTCAATTTCTTCTGTATAATCTTCCCATATGCTGTAAACACTTCGCTTTTCAAAAACATTTTTTAAAGCTGAAAAATCAAAACCCCAGCCTTTAATAAAATGTATTGACACAATTATATAATCAAATTCATATTTAGATAATATTTCAGCGACTTTTTCCTGATTTCTGAAATTACATACCTCTACCCCAAATTTCACAGGATAACCTTTTTTCTTCAGACTGTTTATAAAATCCCTGTACTCGTCAAGAGTATGGATAAATTTTGACTTGGTATTGCCAAGCCATTTTTTCTGAAACTCACCAATTTCACTATTATCCAGTATCAGTTCATCATAATATAAATCTTTGAACTCTTTAAATCCATGTGTATGCTCTGTTATCCCAAGTTCATCCACGCCTTTTTCACGCGCTGATTCAAAAAATCCCTTTACCCATTCCTCGTCATAACTTCCATATTCAAAATGCATATGATAGTCTGCAAGCATATTTATCTCCTGCCTTTACTAAATACATTGTTTGTTATTTATTAAATAAGACCTGTTTATTTCCTTTACTAAAATTACAGCATCCATTTATGATCTAAACTAGTTCTCAAAAGCACCTTTTTCTTTAAGCATCCATTTACCGGCTATTTTCTCAAATTCTATTTGCGCTGTGGCCACTTTTATTTTCTTTGATTTATTAACAAAATCTTCCACGCTTAAAATATATTTTTCCATATCTATTGATATTTCACCGTTTTCGCCTTCCTGAACGAACTGTTCTATATTCTGATCTATCATTTCAGCAATTTTGCCTTCATCATACCCGTAAACGTCATAATCAACCACAGCTTTGCTGCTTCCTTCCATTTTTGGAGTATTTGCTTTAATTTCATACGGCTCTGCAAGCTTATTTCTTACACTTTCCCACTTTTTCTCCAATGCTGTATTACCGCTGTTTTTCAGAAATCCTGCAAGATTATCCCCTGTAGTATTGAAGTCTTCCCTTGAAGCATAATTAAGCAGTTCCTGCATTACTTTCCCGTATTCACTTACTGCTGTATTAAGATTATCAAATGTTTTCACATTCCCGTCGGAAAATCCCAGTAAGCTTATTATCAATGTTAAGATCAATATTACTTTTTTCATTTAATTCCTCCTGATTATTTCACTTATTATTATAATTATTTATTTCAAAATTTGCAATTTTTATTTTCTTTTTTTCATATTTCAATTCTACTATTCCATCGTATTCTATTACCTCTTTAAAATCCAGATGTTCTTCTGTGTCAGCTGTAAAAAGCGGTATACCCGATCCTATTATAGCAGGAATAACAGTTATTCTGTATTCATCTATAAGCCGTCTCTCCAAAAAAGCGTTTATTATCTCAGCTCCGCCCAGAAGCCAGATGTTTGACCCTGATTCCTGTTTCAGCCGGATAGTAAGATCTTCAACATCTGTATCAACAAATTCAATATTAGGATTATCAGTATTTTTTGATGTATCAGCAGTTAGTACATAAGTATTTTTCCCTTTATATCCCCACTCACCAAAAGTAAGGATCTGATCATAAGTTTTTCTTCCCATTATTATTGTATCAATAGTATTATAAAATTCCAGATAACTTCCTTCTGCACCATTGCCTGCATTTTCCAGCCAGTCCACGCTGCCGTCTTCTTTTGCTATGTATCCGTCAAGGCTCATTGCTATATATAATATAACTTTTGGTTCTGCTTCCATTTTTCCTCCTTATATTCTGTTTCTCTATTATATTAATCTGATAATATCAGTGGATTTTCTATTACTAAAGACTTTTTGGCACCTTTCACTGCTTCTATAAGGAGTGTTTTTGCGGGTGCATCTTTTTTAGTATGACAAAATCTTATCCGTTTTGGCTCAAGCTTATATTTTACCAGAAGATCAAGTATTTCCACCAGTCTTTCACTTCTGTGTACCATAGTAAAATATGCACCGTTTTTTAATAATGCAGAAGATATTTGTATTATATCTTCCAGTTTTATGTTATATTCATGCCTTGCCACAGAAAGCTGTTCCAGATCATTTATCTGGTCGTCATTGCCGTCATATTTAAAAAAAGGGGGATTGGTAATTATCTGGTCAAACTCTGCCGGTCTGAAATAATCCTTCCATTTTTTTATATCACCTTCAATGATTTTTATTCTGTCAGATAGTTTATTTAATTCTACATTTTTTACAGCAAGATCTGCTGATATTTCCAGTATCTCTATTCCTGTAATCTCTGCTTTTGATTTCTGTGATAACAGCAGAGGCAATATTGCATTTCCTGTACCTATATCAAGAATTTTTTTTACATGTCTGTTTATTCTGCAAAAGTCTGATAAAAGCCTTGAATCCAGAGTATAATTCTGGTGGTCATTTCTCTGTATTATCTTTAGTCCGTTTATGGCACCTAATATTTCTTCCCCTGTCTTTTTCATTATACTCCTCATTTTTTCTATTTATTATATCATTTTATTTCAAAAATTTCACTATTCTTATTCATTCTTTTTAGTTATTTATAACTGAGGATATTATAAAAAAACTTCTTTTTTAAAGGAAATAATGAGAGTTAACCGGTTTAATTTTATAGTTCTTTGGCATAGCCCTGCTGATATGATAATAAATTGTGAAATACGAACATTCAATTCTGAGATAACTGTATTAGCAATTAAATCTCTTAAATTTCTCTAATTATACCTCAAATAAATATTTCTGTCGATATCTCTATTCGCCCTAAGTTCAAAAAATGTTGCTTACATTCTTCAGACTAAAAAATACAGGTCTGTTTTCAGGTCATACAGTATAAATTTTAGAAATAAGCAAAATTCTGTACTAACAGTCCCCAGCCCTTCCGGGCTGCATACCTACTTGACTTATTCTGCTAATATGGTATACTAATTATGAAAACAATGTATATAAATTTAAACTGCTAGAAAAAACTAGGTTTGTCCCTGGTTTTTTTATTTACGCTTTTTTCTGGTTCATCTTCCTGTGTTATTATGAACAACACTTGACTCATACAATTAAAAATTGCCAGAAAAGACAGTTTTAATAGTATCCTGACTTTTTCATTTATCTATTTATCATAACTGTAAAATATTGAATATAATTTAATTTAATGTTATACTAAATAAAAAAGGAGATAAATAATGAAAAAAATATTATTTTTACTTATTCTGACAGGCTGCATAGCTTTTTCTGACTGTAAAGCCAAGTCTGAAATGGGAGTAAAAAAATTAGCGGCAGAATCAAAAAAAGTTGGTTTTGAAAAGGTATACTATACTTTTTTAGGAACAATGCCTGACGCGGCTTTTCTATATTTATATAATTTCAATATGGAAGTTGAAGATAAAAAAATCCAGTATACTATTATTGTAAATGTAAAAGACGGCTATATGATGGCAAGCCAAAGCGGAAATTATGATGATCTTGAGTTAGTCGAAGCAAATATGAAAGAGATATTATGTTCTGACTACTAAACATATAAATAAGAAAGGGCAATTCTGATAAAATTCATTCAGCATTGCCTGTTTTTTTGTTAAAAAAATAAGGCTGTCAGTCCTGTATGACTAACAGCCTTCCCAAATTTAAAACCATTTTGTATAAAATTATTTTTTAGCAAGATATTTTCGTATATCTAATGCTACAGCAGTAATAATTATTATACCTTTAACTATATTTTGTGCATTTGTATCAACACCCAGTATTACCAATCCGTTATTTAACACTTCAAAGATCAGTACCCCTGTGATAATTCCCGAAACTTTTCCTATTCCTCCTGATGTAGATACTCCTCCTATTGTTGCCGCCGCTATGGCGTCAAGCTCATACATCAGACCGTAGTTATTAGTGGCTCCTCCTGTTCTTGCTGCAAGCAGTGTTCCGGCAAGTCCGTATAATGCTCCTGCAAGAATATATATTTTCAAAAGATTGGCTTCTACTTTCACTCCTGATACCTCTGCAGCCACAGGATTTCCTCCGATGGCATAAATATTCTTTCCGAATACGGTTTTATTCAGCAGAAACCATATTAGTATCATTATAATAATCGCGATAAAGACAATATTTGGTATAAGTACGTTCTTCCCCGTGGCAAGATTGGTAAAGTCATCTCTTAATCCTCCTATAGGCTTCGCTTTCGTATACATACTTGACATACCGTACACTATTACCATTGTCCCCAATGTTGCTATAAACGGAGGAACTTTTAAGAATGAAACTACTGACCCGTTTATTAACCCAATTACCATACCCACTACTACAGCAGCCAGTACAGCTGCTATTATCGGAAGATGAGGAAGATTTTTATACATTTTATCAGCATAATCTGCTCTTTGCATAAGACTCGCAGCCACACAGGCAGTAAGTCCTACTGTTCTTCCTGAAGAAAGGTCTGTTCCCTTGGTAATCAGGATTCCTCCCACTCCGAGGGCTATTATGATTCTTACAGATGCTATTATCAATACATTAGTCAGGTTATTTATCTGAAGAAAATTTTTATTAAGCATTCCTATAATTAAAACCAAAACAACCAAAACCATATAGATCGCATTCTTAGCAAAAAAGTTTTTCATTTTATTTATTTGAAAAGTTTGATCCATTGTTTTTCCTTTCCAGTCTACATATATTTAGTAGCTAATTCCATGATTTTTTCCTGATTTGCTTCTTTTCTGTCGAGTATCCCGCTTTTCTTCCCTTCACACATAACAACTATTCTGTCGCTTAACCCTAAAAGCTCACTCATTTCCGAGGTTATCAGGATTATACTTTTACCTTTCTGTGCGAGATCTATTATTATATTATAAATTTCAAATTTAGCACCTACATCTATTCCCCTTGTAGGTTCATCCAGTATGAGTATATCCGGCGAAGACAGAAGCCATCTTGCGAATACCACCTTTTGCTGGTTTCCGCCGGAAAGATTTCTAATCTGTGTTTTTTCATCAGGTGTTTTTATTTTCAGATTATCTATGCTTTCTATTGTTATACTCTTTCCAAGCTTATCATCTACTGCAACATGATACTTTATTAAATCTGCATATGTCGTAATAAGAACATTATCCTTTACCGACAATACTTCAAAAATTCCTGTTGCCCTTCTTTCCTCTGTTACCAGTGCCATCTTATTTTTTATAGCTTCTGACGGGTTATTTATATTTACTTCCTTACCATTCAGAAAAATTTTTCCGCTTTTGATCTTACGAAGACCAAATATAGCTTCTACAAGCTCAGTTCTCTGAGCACCTACGAGACCTCCCAGTCCTAATATTTCACCCTTTTTCAGGTTAAAACTGACATTATTAAAAGATTTTTCATTTATAGATGTCAGATTCTCTACCCTTAGTATATCCTCATTTTCAGGAATGTTATTTTTTTCAGGAAATCTTTCATTCAGCTCTCTTCCCACCATTTTTGATATAATCAAATCAGTGGTAAGCTCTTTAGCTGCCCACGTTCCTATATACTTCCCGTCTCTCATTATACTTACTTCATCAGATATTTTCAGTATTTCTTCCATTTTATGAGATATATAAATTATTGATACTCCTTCTGATTTAAGCTGTTTTATTATTTCAAATAATTTATCAACTTCATTTTCTGTAAGTGATGATGTCGGCTCATCCATTACTATGACTTTGGCATTATATGATATGGCTTTTGCTATTTCCACCATCTGCATCTGCGATACCGACAGATCTTTCATTTCAATCCGCGGACTCACATCAAGCTGAAGCTTTTTCAGCAGTTTCTCTGTTTCGGCATATAGATACTTTTCGTCTACTACCTTCACTCCCACTCCGAAAAGTCTCTTTGTCTTAAATCTTCCAAGCCATATATTATCTATAATATTTCTAAAAGGAACAGGGCTTAATTCCTGATGGATCATAGAAATTCCATTTTCCAGAGCCTCTTTAGGATTCTTAAAATTCACTTCCTCATCTTTAAACAGTATTCTGCCGCTGTCCAGACTGTATATTCCAAAAAGGCACTTCATCAATGTTGATTTTCCGGCACCATTTTCTCCCATTAGTGAGTGAACTGTACCTTCTTTCACTTTCAGGGTTACATTATCCAATGCCTTTACACCTGGAAATTCTTTAGTAATACCCAGCATTTCCAGTACATCATTGTTTTCCATATTTCCCTCCGGTTTACCTTTCTTACTTAATAATGTGAAGTATAAAACTTCACATTATCAGGTGTTGACTAGAATTTATCTACATTTTCTTTAGTTACTTTTTGGTATGGAATCCATAAATATTTTCCATCTGTGATACCTTGTACTTTTTCTGCTGGTTTTTCTTTTTTAGCAAGTGCATATGCTATATCAAAGATACCTTTTCCCTGACCTTTTGAGTCATTTAGCACTGTTCCGTATAATAATCCCGCTTTTAACGAATCTTTAGCAGGTGCTGTAGCATCTACACCAATAACCGGTATGAATTTTCCGTCTGATAAATATCCTGCGGCTTTTAGTGCTTCTATTGCTCCTAATGCCATATCATCATTATTAGCCAGAACTAACTCTATTTTATCTCCGAAAGCTGATATCCATGCAGCCATTTTTTCCTGACCGTTTGCTCTCTGCCATAGTGCTGTATCACTTGCTAATTTATCTACTTTGAACCCTGCTGTTTCAAGTGCTTTTATAGAATACTCCGTTCTCAATAATGCATCCTGATGCCCCGGTTCTCCTTCTAACATTACATATTGTATTTTTCCGTCTTTATTTTTATCTGCGTCTGGATTTGCTTTGAAATAGTCTGCTGCTATTTCTCCCTGAATTGTTCCAGATTCTTCGGCTTTAGCTCCTACATAGTATAATTCATCCCACTTTGCCATATCCTCTGCTACAGGTTCTCTGTTAAAGAATACTACCGGAATTCCTGCTGCCTGAGCTTTCTGTATAATCACTGAAGCTGCAGTTCTGTCCACCATGTTTACTGCTATTACGTCATAACCTTGTGTTATAAATGTGTCTACCTGATCGTTCTGAGTTGCCTGCTGTCCTTGTCCGTCTACCGCGTTAATAGTTATTTTTTCTCCCGTTTCTTTTGACTTTTCAGCTGAAACTTCGTTTATTGCATCTTTTACTGATGATATAAATGTATCATCAAACTTGTATAATGCCACTCCTATCTTTATTTCCTTTTTAGCTTCGCCACCCGCAGGTGCCTCACCTCCTGCAGCAGGTTTTTCCCCGCCTTTTCCGCAGCTGATAAGCAGCATCATGATACTTAAAACAATTGTCCATTTGAATTTTTTCATATAGTTTGCTCCTCTTCTCAATTATATTTTTTTATTTTAATTACCAATAATAAAAAACTCATTCAAACTACTGTTACCAAATCTAAACATTTTAAAAAAATTCTACAACTCTTAAATTTTGTTACGAACATGAAACCTATACTAAATTATATCTCATTTTTAAGTTTTGCCAAAAGAAATACTTTCATTTTGTATATCTTATTTAACTTATTTTCAAAAACACGAAAAAGAACAGAGCATTCATTAAATTTTTTGCACTTATTTATTTAACTTTGTTTATTACATTTCCTTTTTGATTTTGAAAGTGCTATTTTACAGTCCATTTTATTTTTTACTTTTATTCATACTCTATTTCTATTGTTATATGATTAATTCCTATATACTTCAGATATTTTTTCAGTTTATATTTTATTTTGACTACTTCATCTGTGAGCAGCCCGTAAGGAACAACACAGTGGAACGATATGATGTTGTTTATTCCGTCAAGAGACCAGAGATGAATATCATGAACATCCATAATCCCTTTTATTCTTATCATTTTTCCCCTCAGGCTGAGTATATTATATCCTGAAGGGACAGCCTGCAAAAAAATCCCCGCTGTTTCCTTAAAATTTTTAAAAACATTTGAAAGCACAAAAGCTGCTATTACTATTGATAAAATCGTATCTATTATGTACAGTTCGAAAAGCTTTATGAAAATGCCGGCAACTAATACAGCTGCCCATCCCAGTACATCTTCCATCAAATGAAGCATTACAGCTCTTTCTGTTAATTTTTTACTCTTCTTTAGTCTTAGTACAGCAAGGCCGTTTACTGCCACTCCGGCTATTGCCAGCAGTATCATCCCTCCGCTTTCCAGCTTCTGGGGATTGTTTATTCTCTTCAATGCCTCGGTTATTATCAAAACCGAACCTGAAACAAGAACAACAGTATTTATAACTACTCCTATTAATGAATATCTTCTGTAACCGTATGTATACTTTTCATCATCTTTTTTTACCGAGTATTCTTCCAAAAACCAATTCATTGCGAGTGTCACACAGTCCCCGAAATCATGAACTGCATCAGACATGACAGCCATACTGTTCGTTAGAATACCTCCTATAATTTCTACTATCATAAATACTAAATTCAGGAAAAATACCATTTTTATATTTTTAGTATCGCTGCTCTCGTCTTTTTGATGAAAATGTCCGTGATCATGCATATCTGACTCCTTTCTGTTTTCAATATTTTTTATAAAATCTTCAGATTAAATTTATTTGATTAGTTGCATTTTTTCAATTTTTATTATATTTCAATACAATAAATAAAATTTCTACTGCTTATTTTTTTCAGTTTGTGTATGAAATTTGACATTTTGTTCCTGACTTATTGAAAAAAATGAATATCTATATTATACTTAGTTACGAACTGAAAAATAGGTTAATAATTTCTGTTTGTTAACATTATGCTGTTTGTACAATAACAGCTAAAATATAAATTTATATTATTTAAGGATGATCATATGAAAAAAATTACAATTTTTGGCTTGTTATTTCTGAGTCTTCTTATGCCGTGTCTGCTGATCTTCTCCAGCGACAGGGCTGATACCAATGATTTTATCATTGTTAATACAAGATTTAGAAACAGGCCTAGAATTTTTACTGACAACATTGTACAAACAAGTTTGTATAAAAACAATCAGGAAATTGAAGGTTTTACTCTGCTTTCAAATACCATTTTTCAGGTAGAAAAAGGCGATTATATACTAAAAAGTGAATTTGAAAACCAGCATTTTGAACAAAATGTACATAAATCAGACAACATTCCGGAAAATGTTACATTTAATTTTGAAATGAATGGGAAAATCAGGTTTTTTGAGTTATTTAGCAGAACTGCCACTTTTATCTTATTACTTATGAATGTTCTTATTTATATGAAATCTGATAAAATAGTAAAGAGAAAGTCACCGCTAATTATTATAACATTTTTATTATTATTATTTAATAATTTTCTTTCTTTTACTAATATTTTCCCCCAGAAACTTCTTTTTGTATCAGCGGGGATTACTACAATCGCTCTCACCATTTCATTTATATTGTGTTTTTTCTACCTTGTATCCTCTAAGGAGAGAAAATACTGGAAATATATTTTTATATTTGCAATAATGACTTATTTTTCCTTGATCAATATTCTCTTTTTAGTATCGCCGAATATTCTTATGTATCTGGTAAAATTTCATATAAATACATTAATTACTTCTATTAATATTTATGTCGTTTTGGCATATTTTGTAGATTATATGATTCTATTCGTTCCTCTTTTTTGTTTGCTCCGCGGGCTGCAGAAAAATAAAGATAAAGACTTAAAAAATATGAAAATTTTACAGATATTATTTTTACTTTTATTTTTAATTCTCAATATTGCTACGGAATTTTCTAATTCGGACATTTTCTTTAATGGTGATATTCTTGAAAATATGCAGTATTCCATTATATTCTGGATTTTATTTTTTAATCTTAATATTGATGACACTGCTAAATACTATATCTCTATGCAGCGATGGGTTACTCTGGTTCTAAAATATATCGTCATTATAAACATTATCTATATTATCGGAATAGAGAGCAGTCAATATCGTTTCACTTTTTGGGTTATAATTTTCTGTATTATCGGTGACATTATATACTTATTAGTCATAAGATTAATGAACAGACTTAATCCAAGATATGATCAAATTTTAGCAAAATTAAAAGGAATTGATGATATTCACATTTTTGAAAATATATTGGAAAAAGAAATAAGTAAAAAAATAAATCCCAAAACGATTAAATTTATAATTTTCCTTTCTGATACCGAAGAAAAAGAATATATAAGAAATAAGAGCCGCAAAATTATAATTTCCAAAGAAGATTTCAAAAATAAATATGCCAATTTTGATTTTGGAATAAAAATATCTGTTGGTACCAACACCTGTATAGCTCTCTTGCTGATAGAACTAAATGAAAGAAAATATCATAATGAAGAAAAATTGTTTTTAAAAGGACTTTCTGAAGAATTAGTATACTCAGTAAATTATGTTAGAACCTTGCATTTAAGAAAATATATAGAGTCTGTTTCTGACAATAAATATATAAATGAAGAAATAAAAGAAAACATCCAGTTTATAAAAGATTTTGCGGCTCTTATTTATAATTTAAGCGACGATAAAAAAATAAAAGCTTACTCCAAAACAATAATAGAAAAAGCTGAAAAGCTTGGTGATAAACATGATTAGAATAGCACTTGAGGTGGAAGAAGCACTCCGGACACTCCTGATAGAGTATTTTGAGTATGAATTTATTAATACAAAAAATTGTAATTTTCAAAAAATCTATTCTGAACATTTTGATCTTGCGATCATTGACTCAATTCATGAAAATCTTGAAAACAGACTATGGGAGTATAAATCAAAAGAAGTTAAAGTTATCCTTCTCGCGACAGTTTTTGATATTATGCTTCTTCGGGATCTGCTTCATAAAAAACTTATTTATGATTTTCTGAATAAAAAGGATTATATGTATATTGACGAAATACTAGAAAATATCACTGGTGAAACTGAGAGAAACTCTGAATTATGTATAGAGGACAGTTTTGTGAAAACTTTTGTTTCAATTAATGATATTATTTATATTACCTATTCAAGATACACCAGAAAATCATGTGTGAGACTTTATAACGGAAATGAGTTTTTTAGTAAAAATAACCTTGTGGAAATAGAAAGGATCCTTTCCCAATATCCTGAATTTGCCCGGGTAGAAAGAAGCAATATAGTAAATCTCAGCAGAATAAAACAGATTAATTACAAAAAAGAAGTTCTTGTGTTTGATTCTGAAGAAACTTTGCTGCTCAGTAAAAGAACTTTGAAAAACGTGGAAGACATTTGTATTAACAATAAAAAAACTATAAAATTATAGGAGGAATAAAATGAAAAAAATATTGCTGGCAGTTGCTCTGCTAAGCTGTATTGGATTAGCGGAAAATAATGAAATTACAATAAGAGGCGGATTTTCCGGAACAAATTTCAACCAAAATGATAACACAGCAACAATAAATCAAAATACTAAAATGTCTGGCGGAGGATTTTTAGGTGTTGAATATGCCAGAGGAGTAAGCAGTATACCAGATTTAAAATTGGGTGTCGGTATGAGTATTGGAGGAGTCAGCGGCAGCGATGAAGATCTTCCTAATAAATCTGTTAACGGCAAAGCCTTTACTAATAACTACAGATATGAAAATTCTGTTATTGTCACTATACCGGTATATGCTCTTGTTAAATATGAATTCTCTAATTCATCATCGGTAACTCCATATGTAATAGGAAGAATCGGATATGATATAGCTGATACAAAAAATGAGGTAAAATTTTACCCAACTGGTGAAACTAGTGATCTAAAGATCAAGAATGGTTTTTACTACGGACTGGGCGGAGGAATAAAGCTCAGCAACTGGAATTTTGAAGTAAGTTATGACAACACTTCTACTAAAACTTCATATTCCGATAAACGTTATAGGATTGATGATTCCAAGAAGAATCTTGGAAAAGTTAATTTAGCGGTGGGGTATACATTTAAGTTTTAAGCTTATTGCCTAATTTGAACAATAATGCTTAAAGCCGGATTTTATATCTCACCCGATATAAATTTTTCATTATTCATTTGCCTTTATCTCTAAGTGCAAACAAACATTTTTTTGTATGCCGGATTTATCTCCCGGCATTTTTTATATAAGCAAAATAAAACGTTCTTTCTTTTCAAAATGTGTAATTTATGCTAAAATGTCAATACCAAAGGAAAGTGAGGAATCATGAAATCTAAATATATAAAATTAGGGCTGCTTCTTCTGCTGCTCCTGTCGCTTTTTTCCTGTAATAATTCAAAAAAGGAAATCAGAGTTATTGTAGATAACTATTATTCTTCATTGAAAAAAGGTGATTTAGATCAAATGTTAAATCTTTTTTCTTATGATATTAAGCTGTCTTATGACAATCTTTACCAGCAAAACCCTGAATTAAAGACCTTTACCTCTGACACTCTGAAAATCGTAGGTTCTTCATTTAATTATGAAATAGAAAAGGTAAAAATAAAAGATAATAAAGCAGTTGTAACCATAAAGGAAACAGGGCTTGATAAAGAAATGCTTGATAAGAAAATTAAAGAATTAACTGCAAAAGAGAGTTTTATACCAAGCAATAACAATGATTTTGAAAAAGCGAAAAAAGAATTTGTCGATTATCAGATGAATATTCTTTCAAAAGCTTCAAAAGAAGTGAAAGAAAAAAAGACTTCGACAACTACCCTGACTCTGGAAAAGGAGAAAAACGGATGGGTAATTACCACTAAAAATTTATTAAGAGTTATTCCAAAAGACGGACTTTAAAAAGGGCTTATAACAGCCCCTTTTTTATTCTAAAAAATTTGATTTTATTCCGCTTCCCCGTGCATATAGTATTTATTTTTATCTTTTGCCCTGTAAAAATCTACTATCTCAAAAGTTTTTACATCTGCATTTCTGATTTTTCTACCGCTGTAATACACAGAGTTTTTATCCTTGGCATATCTGTATTTTATATATTCAAAAGTCTCAGGATCAGAGTTTTTTATTTTTACATTATTATAATATACATTATTCTTATCTTTAGTATAAAAATCCGATACATAATCAAAAGTGCCGGAATCTGTGCCGGGCAGTTTTTCTCCGTTATAGTATACTGCTTCCCCGCTCATCAGGTAACCGTTCACAAAATTTCTATACTCCTCGTCCATACCTTCAGTTTCAAAAAATTTTGCCTTATTAGTGTCTATATTCCCTATTTTCTCAATATTATAATAAATACTGTTTTTATCTCTGCACGGTCCTTCATATATCTCTGCTGCCTGCGCGGAATATACGTTAAAGAATACAAATAGTGCTGTAACTGCATATAATTTTTTCATTTAATCACACCTTTTTATTATTCAATACTCATCAAGATAACTATGTTTTTCCCCGCCGGCTTTCCAGCCGAGAATTTTTTCCAGATTTACATTTTTCGTGGAATTCAGTATATTTTTCTTTATATTAGGGTTAGTTTTCACCATCTCCCTGATAAGCTCTTTTGTTTCCCGCCTTTTTGAGGAAGTCTTTCCTGCTGCCACTGTACACCCGCAGTTCATTGCCAGAATTCCGTTATTCACAGTAAACTTTATTATATCCTTTTCCTCTACATAATAAAGCGGTCTTATTAACTCTATATCAAAATTATCAGCTTTAAGCCTTGGAAGCATTGTCTCATATTTACTCATCTGAAAGATACTCATAAGCACAGTTTCCGCTACATCGTCCATATGATGACCAAGAGCAAGCTTATTACATCCCAGACTCACTGCTTTGGTATAAAGACTTCCCCTTCTCATTTTTGCACACATATAGCACGGATAATCCTTAGCCATTTTTTCAGCTATTTCAAATATATTATCATCATATATCTCACATGGAATTCTTAAATGATCAAGATTTTTTTGCAGATTTTGCAGATTTTCCGAATTAAACCCGGGATTCATGGAAATAAAAACCAGCTCGAATTTAGTCCTGCTTGCCCTCTGTAATTCCTGTAAAAGCTTAGCCAGAAGCAGGCTGTCTTTCCCCCCTGATATAGCGACAGCTATTTTATCCCCCTCCTCTATCAGGGAAAATTCTTTTGCAGCCTTTATAAAAGGTGACCACAAATATTTTCTGTATTTTTTTTGTATGCTTCTTTCTATTTCATCTGTAGTTTTTAGTTCTGTTACTGGTAATACAGCTTCACAGCTTACATTTGCTAATGAGTTCATTTTTTCTCCTTACTTACTGATATTCCTCTTTATTCTCCTGCTCTGTTTTATATATTATTATCAATATTCTTTACTTATTTAAATTATTTTTCGAATCTCTTTCCAGTTCACACCTAAATTGAACAACTGTAGATGCTGCACCTGTATATGACATATTAATTAATTTTTTATAAGGATACATCTGATATCTTTTCATCCTGAATACTTCTTCTCCATTTCTGCTCTCTTCTACAATCATATAGAGTCTTTGCCCCACTTCAGTATTTTTAGGATATACATCTAAAAGCATCCCCGGAAACCCCTGCATTACAAGAGTTTTTTCATTATCTACATACATTTTCCTGTTTATATCCAGTATATACATTCTGTATTTCCCGTTCTGTACTATATCATCAAAGAATGCTTTTCTTAATTCATCATATCCCAAATGATCTTCATTCTTATCATACACTAATTTTTTGTACTTTTCTGCCTGTTCCTCTATTTTCTGCATTGTTACACATGGATTATCCGAATCAACATAACTGTTAAAATAATTTTCCGTAACTTTATAAATAACCAATGCAGATATAAATATTAAAATATAAAATAATTTCTTCATTTTCCTGCCCCTCAAACTGTTTATTTCCCCCGACTGTTCCTTTACTTTATAAAATTTATTATACAATATTAAATAATTTTTGTATACATAAAAAAACTACCCTAAAATCAAGGCAGTTAATAATATAAACTATTTCAAATGTTTCTGTATTATACTGTCTACAACAGAATCTTCCAGTTTTCTATGCTCGGGAGTTCCTTCGTTTTTCACCATAAGTATCTCTGCCATTATACTCACCGCTATCTCTTCGGGCATTTGATTTGATATATCTATCCCCACAGGCCCGTAAATACGTTTTATATCTTCTCCGGAAAAACCGTCTTTCAGAAGTGTCTCCCTAAGAAATATCTGCTTTTTACGGCTTCCTATTGCCCCGATGTATCTTGCTTTTGTTTTCAGAACCTCTTTTACGAATTCAAGATCAGTAATATGGCTTTTTGTAGTAATTACCACATATGTATTTTCATCTATTGAAGCATTTTTTACTATATCTTTATAAAAACCGACCATTATCTTATCGGCCTTTTGCAGACTCGGCTTATTCAGATAATCTTCCCTGTCGTCTATTACCTCACAGTTAAACCCGAGAAATTTAGCTACTTCCAAAACTTTTTCGCCGACATGCCCTCCGCCTGCAATAACTATTTTTTCATTTGGTCTGAAAATTTTTATAAAACCTTTTACAGTTCCTCCGCACTGCATTTTCAAATCCCCGTCAGGTGTCAGACTGTGTTCAAAATTTCTGTCTGCATCATGTTTCAATGCCTCCACAGCTTCACCTGTTACAAAGTATTCTACTTTTCCACCGCCGATAGAACCGTATGTCTCCCCGTTTTCCCAGACAAGCATAAGAGAACCGGTATCACGCGGTGTAGAACCTCCTACATCTGTTAAGGTTACTAATGCTACTTTTTTATGATCTTCAAGGTTTTCCAGTATTTTTTTCAAAATTAACTCTTCCATTTTACCCTCCTGATACTTTTCTGCATATTTTAGTATTTTATTATCTGTATTCCGGTAAGCTGTAAACATTTAATTCAAATCAAGTACAATATCAAACAATCAGAATCCTCTTTTTTTCATTAACGATATTACAGCTTCAAGCACTGCCCCGCCAATACTTCTCGACTTATCAGAAATGGTAAAACAATTCTTCTGTTCATCTGCTCTGGGATCTATATCTGCTATTTTAAAATTCTTTGTTACATAAAAACCATCTCTTATAATTCCTCTTAATACCCCGTCAATAGAGGCATAAACTTCATTTCCGCCTATCTTTGCGAGAACATCTCCCTTTTTCACTATATCCCCTATATCGTGTATATTCTCTATAATGCCTTCAAATTCGCTGTAAATAACTCTTTCTTTTGTAAAGCCGGCAATATTCCCCGGAACTCCGGTATTTTTCATGGCTTCACCTTCATATATAAGCCTTCCGAGATTATGTCCCCTCATTGTTTCAATAACTATATCCACATCTTTTCCTGCTGTAAATCCCGGCCCCAATGCTACTGTTATCGGAGCCATTCCTCTGTTTGTCCCGTAATTTTTTTTGGCAAGTATCCCGTCTACCAGTGCCACAGGATTCAATATCTGTGTACATTCGGCTATGGGATCTACCAATACCGGAATTACCCTCTCTTCAAACATTTTATTTATTTCATCAAGATATTTTATCTTTTTTGATTTTATTCCCTCTATTTCCATTTCACCTGTATAAACTGCTTCACCATAACATACCTTTCTTCTAATAGAACTTGGATTTTCCACTTCCAAAATAAGTACGTTGAAACCGCATTTATGCAGTTTTTCTATTGAACCTGAGGCAATATCTCCGCCTCCTCTGACTATTACCAGATTTTCATGCATTATTTTCTCCTTCTGCCTGTTTGGCACCTTCTGATTAAATAATTTATACAGGAATTATCTGTAAAAATGAGAAAATATAGTTTTTAATATTTTTGAATTTATTTTTCAAAATTAATAAAACACATATTTTATCCCTGTATTTTTGCAGTTTATACTGTCCTGTTATTTATTTTCCTGCCTATAGTATAACTCGTACTTTCCGTCTTTAAACAAATGAACCTCTTTCACATCAGCACATAATAATTCCTCTATTTGATCATATTCCAGCCTTATGCTGATCCCGCAGCAGTTTTCCAGCTGTATGGGCGGCGGCATTATTCTGTAACGTATATTTTTAGTTTTCAGAGTATCTTCAAATCTAATTGCACCTCTTGTATTATGAAATAGAAACTGATATTCAGACATAAAGATCTCCTTTCTGATAACTAAACACTTCTGGCGAAGCTGTTAAATATGTTTTTTTGTTTAATTCTTTCTGCTTACTCAAAATTTATTCCTCTTCTCTTTTCCAGACTCCGCTTTTTCCGCCGAGTTTTTCCTCAAGCTTTATTTCTCCTATAACCATCCCTTTATCTATAGCCTTACACATATCATAAATTGTAAGACCAGCTACAGAAACCATCATAAGAGCTTCCATTTCCACTCCGGTTTTCCCGCTAGTCTTTACTATAGATTTAATTTTTACAGTACTGTTTTCATCATCTGTCTCAAATTCTATTTTTGCACTGGATAAAAGTATATTATGGCACATTGGTATCATGTTATAGGTATTTTTTGAAGCCATAATTGCTGCCACTCTTGCTACCCCTAGGACATCCCCTTTTTTTATATTTCCTTCTTTGATGGTTTTCAGAGTATCAGGATGCATTTTTATCTCGCCTGTTGCCACAGCTGTTCTATCAGTATCATTTTTTCCGCTTATATCCACCATTACTGCTTTTCCTTCTTTATCAAAGTGGCTTAATTCTTTACTCATGGTTTTCCTTTCCAGATAAACTTTTGATTTATATTTTTTGCGATTTCAGGAATTATCACTACAGTTCCTTACTGCTGAATATTCCCGTTTTGCAGGATATCGCCCGTAACAGCTGTATTATCCCTTTATTTCTATACTGTCATTCTTTTTTATATGCCCGCCTGTTATTACTTTGGCGAAAACACCTTCTCTCGGCATTATGCAGTCTCCCATTTTAGTATAAATACTGCATCTTGTGTGGCATTCCTTTCCGATCTGTGTTACTTCAAGCTCAAAATTATCTCCGATTATTCTTTTTCCCACAGTAAGTGCTGGAAAATCAATTCCCTGTACGATAAGATTTTCCCCGAAACTGCCGAAATCCACTTCTGCACCTTTATTCTTAAAGTTCTCTATGCTTTCATAACACAAAAGACTTACCTGCCTGTGCCAGTTCCCACCGTGTGCATCTCCTTCAAGACCAAAGTTCTCTATTAAATTTATCTCATTTATCTCTTTTTTCTGAGTCCCTTTTTTTGTACTCATGCATATTGCCACTATCTTTCCCATATCTTCCTCCTGAATTTACTGTATCATATTAATTTTATAGAATTTCACATTAATATTTCTTCTGCTATCCCGAAAAAATATTTTACTCCTGTTATCATTGCTTCTTCATTTGGAGCAAAAATAAGGATTATGCAGTTTTGGATTTTCTTTTCCGTTTTTATCCACTCCCAGCCAAACCATACACCCTTTGGCAGGATTTATATACTCTGAAAAATCTTCGCTGAAACTCTCCGGTCTCTCTTTTATTACCAGTGCATCCTTCCCGAATTTTTTCATTATGACCTTTTCTGCAATATCGCATAATTCCTCATCATTATACACTGCTTTATAATCATTTTCAAAAAATTTTATTTCT
Source organism: Sebaldella sp. S0638 (assembly GCF_024158605.1). Lineage (NCBI taxonomy): Bacteria > Fusobacteriati > Fusobacteriota > Fusobacteriia > Fusobacteriales > Leptotrichiaceae > Sebaldella > Sebaldella sp. S0638. Next base: position 63,548 of record NZ_JAMZGM010000002.1, read on the forward strand.
CCGCCGGCTTCGTATGCTTTTAGTATATTCTCCACTATGAGCTTCATCCTGTTTTTCACTGTCTCTCTTGTTTTTCCGTCAAAAGTCCGCACTGCTCCTGTAAGATGTGCAGTGTCAGGAATCACTCCGTATTCTTCACCTGATTTAAAGCTCGCAGTAGAAATTACCGCGGTATTAAAAGGATCTACATTTCTTGCTACTACCGACTGCAGATTCGTCACTATCTCAGAACCAATAAGAATAGGGTCTTTTACCTGCTGCGGCATGGAACTATGCCCGCCTTTTCCTTTTACATATATATCAAAAGTATCTTTATTCGCAGTAGCAGTACCTCTTTTCACTCCAATTCTCCCCGTTTTTTCTCCGGGCATAACATGAAGTGAAAATACCATATCCATCCCGTCTAAAACTCCGCTTTTTTTCAGTTCTGCAGCACCTCCGGGCGCCATCTCCTCACCACGCTGAAAAATAAATAAGACTTCTCCCTTTATTCTCTGCTTATTTTCAGAAAGTATACGTGCAAGCCCCAGTAAAATCGCAGTATGCATATCATGACCGCAGGCATGCATAATACCGTTATTTTTTGATCTGAAGTCACATTCTGTTTTTTCATCAAGGGGAAGCGCATCTATATCTGCTCTGAAAGCAACTGTCTTTCCCTGGCTGCTTCCTTTTAACTTCCCTATTACCCTTGTTTCTGCCGGCTGAATTATTTCAATATTCCCGAATGACAGAAGCTTTTCTTTTATAAATTCAGTTGTTTTATATTCTTTAAAGGACGGTTCCGGATTCTCATGCAGTATCCGTCTCCATTTTATAATATCCTCTTCTATATTGTCAAAATTCATATTTTCTCCTGTTTTATCAGTTTAATAGTCCGCCGTGTCCCATTTCTACAATATCTCTTTTTGTGATAATATCTCCTGCAAGTATTCTCGGCAGCAGCAAGTCAAAAACAGAATTTTTTGAGAATACTACTCCGCCCGGAAGACCCATTATTACCTTTTCTTCGACATAGCCCAGAAGAAACATAGCTCCCGGAAGTACAGGCGTACCATATGTGACCATCTCACATCCTGATTCTTCTATTGCATCAGGGGTTACATCATCAGGATCAATTGACATTCCTCCTGTACAAAGTATTATATCTGTATCATTAATCATTTTTTTTATTTCAGCCTTGATTTTTTCTTTATCATCAGGTGCAAAAACCTGCTTTATATTTGTTACGCCGTATTCCCCAAGCTTTTCCCCTAATGCTTCTCTGGCTTTATCTTTTATTCTGCCGTAAAAGATCTCACTCCCTGTGGTTATTATTCCCACTCTCAAATCTGAGTTCATCTTTTTTATTTCCATTAGTTCCTGATTTTTCATTAATTCTTTTAGTTCATTAAGCTGTATTTTCTCTATACGCAGTGGTATTATACGCGTAGCTGCTGCTGTTTTCCCTTCTTTTACTACAGTATTATTGAATTTTGAAGCAATTATTATTTCACCTATACTGTTTATTTTATTCAAAAGTTCAACATTTATTTTATAAAGTCCGTCATATTCAGCAACAAAATTTATCTTTCCTTCACGTATTTCCGAAGCATACATACCTTTCCCCATTACGCACTCTTTTATAAATTCTGCTGCATCATTTTCATGGACATAATTTTCATCTTCTTCCCAGATATAAATATTTTCCTTACCAAGCGAAAGAAGCACTTCTACATCTTCTTCCTTTATTATATGCCCTTTAAGAAATTTTGCACCTTTGAAGCCTCCGGGAATTATTTCTGTTATATCGTGGCAGAGCGCCATTCCCACAGCTTCCTTGACGTTTATTTTCTTCATATGTGTTCCTTTCCGATCTTTAAGTTTACTTTCCGCCGCACTCTGATGCACTGCCTAAAAGAATGTCTATCCCGTGAATCAGACTGTCTAATATATATTCCAGTTCTTCTTTTACTGCTTTTTTGCTCCCCGGCAGATTGAATATCACGGTTTCCCCTCTTATTCCGCACACTGCCCTTGAAAGCATGGCCCTTTTGGTAATTGAAAGACTGTAATATCGTGCCGCTTCTGCTACACCGGAAGCCTCTCTTTCTATTACGGCTTTAGTAGCTTCAGGAGTTACGTCTCTTTTGCTGAAACCAGTTCCTCCTGTAGTCAAAACCAGATTTAATTTCAGATTATCTGCCATATTTATCATTTCTTTCATAAGCTCTTCCTTTTCATCGGGAAGTATTACATAACGCTCTACTTTCATATTATATCTTTCTGTTATCTCTTTTATAAGCTTCCCGCTTTCATCTTCCCGTTCCCCTTTATATCCCTTGTCACTGCTTGTTATTATTCCCACTGTATACATAAATTTTTCTCCTTAGAATCAAATTTTTGAAATAAAATATTCATAATCCTCTCTGGTATCTATGTCAAATCCTTCCAAAGGATCATTTATCTCCACATATTCTATATTTTCATTATGAGAATTCATTATCTGTTTTCCACCTGAATCACCTTCAAGTTCCATCAGTTCTTCAAAAAAATCAGAGCCGAAAACTGTGGGTGTTCCGTTTCTCCCCAGATATTTTGGAATTACTATTTTATTTTGCCCTGCTTTACCCAAAATTCCTCTAATTGTATTCCGGCTCAAACCGGGCTGATCCCCTGTAAAAAACATACAGACATCACATTCTCGAAGCTCTCTCAGTCCTGTTTTTACACTTTCGCTTATTCCTAAATCAGGATTTTTATTTATTATTACAGAAAAGTTTTCTCTGTCTGCTTTATAATTTTCAAAAATCTGCTCCACTTCTTTATGAGAAGTCACAAGAATTATTTTATAAAAACCGCATTCCAAAACTTTATCCGCTGTATTTTCAATGAAAGTTTTCTCTTTATATTTTAGTAATAATTTATTTTCTCCCATTCTTCTGGAAAATCCCGAAGCCATTATTACTGCACCTGTTTTCATAGCTCCTCCCTATTCCTCCGAAGATAGCAACTCCGCTCTTATTTATTATAAGTCAGAAACCAGACAGTACGTTTTTTCTTTCAGCGAAGATATTATTATTTTATCAAAAAGCATTTTTTCTTTTATTAAAAGTTCTGCCAGTTCCAGTGCATTATCAAATTCTTTTTCACTGTCAGCCTGATTTATAAGGAGTATTCTTTCTCCTTTTGCTCCTTTGAATAAACCGTTTTCCGAATTTATAATATTAAATAAATGCTTTTTTGTTACATTTTCATCTTTCTCTGCATCGGAAATCTTTAAAAATAATTCCAGTCTGTGTATATTTTCATCATTTATTTTCAGACCCAGACTTTTTATGCTTATTACACCCACTGTTTTATCAGTTCTTTTCACAAAGACAGGCTCTGTTTCATTCCAGCCTTTCAGAGGTCTCATTCTGGAACCGTCTCCTTCTATCACCAGATAATCCCCTTTTTCTTTAAAGCTGTCAATCTCATCAAGACTGAAAGGAAGAAGTTTCCCCTGCTCATTTTCTTCTTTTCCTGCTATATATGCCCCGTTTTTTGTTAATTCCTTATATAAAAAATCGTCTCCCACATATATCTTATAATTTTTCTTTACTTCTGGAATAAACATCTTTGTAGAGGTAGTAAAGATTATTCTGTTATGTTCTTTTAATTCATCACATAACGTGAGACAAAATGATGTTTTTCCGCCGGCCCCTGTTACCACAAGAGTATCATATTTTTCCAGACCGAGAACTTCGCATAAATATTTCATTTTAAAAGTTTTTACCATTATGCCCCCTTATATATGTTAGAATCTTACCAGTTCTTCATTTTTATATCTTTTTATGAATTTACCATATCCTTCTTCACCTATAAATTCATTGTCCTTCACTATAACTTTACCTCTTACTATAGTCATTACAGGATATCCCTGTACTTTTATCCCTTCATAAGGAGTGTAGTCCACATTTTCATGAAGCATTGACTTAGTTATTGTAACTTCCTTATCCTTGTCTATAATTACTATATCAGCATCACTTCCCACGGCAATTGTCCCTTTCTGAGGATACATGCCGTATATTTTCGCAGGATTGGTACTTGTTACTTCTACGAATTTATTTATAGATATTCTGCCTTTCATTACTCCTTCGGAAAAAATCACAGGCATTCTTGTTTCCACACCCGGAGCTCCGTTAGGACATTTTGTAAAATCATCTTTTCCCATTGCCACTTTTTCCTTCTCAAATAAAAACGGACAGTGATCTGTGGCTATTACCTGTATATCTCCCTCTCTTACAGCTCTCCAAAGCGGTTCCTGATTGGATTTATTTCTCAGCGGAGGACTCATTACATATTTTAGTCCCTCATTACCCGGAAGCTTGTATTTTTCATCATCCAAAACGAGATATTGCGGACATGTTTCTGCATATATATTTTCCTGCCCTCTGTCTCTGGCCATTTTTATATAGTCAAGACCAAGCTTAGCTGAAAGATGAACAATATAAATAGGTGCATCTCCCACAAGATGTGCTATATTCAAAATCCTGTTTATTGCTTCTCCTTCACATTCCTCAGGTCTGCTTTTGGGATGGTATTCCGGTGTTGTCATTCCGTTTTCGCTGTAATATTTTTTCAGATAATTTACAGTATCGTTATTTTCGGGGTGAACTGCAATAATCCCGCCTTTTTCCTTAGCTTTTCTCAAAACCTTTATGGAATCCTCATCATGTACCATCTGACCATAGGTCATATATATCTTAAAGCTTTCTATTCCGTCCTCCAGAAGCTGATCCATCTCTTTCAGCCTGTCATCATTTACTTCATAAGGAATTACCCCGTGAAAACCATAATCTATTACTGCTTTTCCGTCAGCCAGTTCATGATAATGATTAACCGGATCATAAAGCGTGGTTCCTCTCGGTCCCTGTCCTATATGATCCACAATAGACGTTGTCCCGCCGCATGCCGCTGCGATTGTCCCTGTTCTGAAATCATCACTTGAAATTGCTATTCCCACATCCAGATGAAAGTGTGTATGCACGTCAATTCCTCCGGGAATAACATATTTTCCTCCTGCATCTATAGTTTCAGGATCGTCCATATCCAGATTTTTCCCTATTTCTTTAATAATTCCGTCTTCAATATAAATATCTCCTTCATATAAGTCCCCTGCCGTTGCAATCAATCCGTTTTTTATTAACATGCTCCTAACCTCCTATAACGCTCATAGTATTTTTTTCTTTCTCCTTCTCTTTATCTTCAGGGTTTCCGGTAAAATTATGCTGTTTATTTTTAAAATATATTTCATTTTTTATTTCTTCCAAAAGTTTTTTATCGCTGGTTTCAGTTCTCAGCATTTTCATAAGATCCAGTTTAGAGTCATAGTAAAGACATTGCTTTAGTTTTCCTTCAGAAGTTATTCTGATTCTGTTGCATGTTTCACAAAAACAACTGCTTAAAGGCGATATAAAACCGACTCTTGTATTGGTTCCGTCTATTTTGTGATATGCAGCAGGCCCTGATATTAATCCTCCTGTATTGGCTGCTGTAGTCTTTCTGTCTTTTGATATTATACTTAATATTTCTTCATTTGATATCCCTTTTAGATTTTGTCCGCATCCTATAGGCATTAACTCTATAAAACGAATATCAATATTTTTATCCACTGCAAAATCTACAAGACTTTTTATGGCATCTTTATTAAAATCATCTATTATCACAGAATTCAGTTTTATCTTTATTTTATATTCAATGGCTTTTTCAATTGACCTGATTACCTTTTCCAGATCTCCGCCTCTTGTTATATAGTTATATTTTCCTTCATCGAGTATATCCAGACTTATATTCAAAGATGACAGACCGTTTGCTGCCAGTTCGTCAAGATATTTCTCCAGAAGAATCCCGTTTGTTGTCATTGCTATTTCTTCTATACTATCAAGGCTGTTTATATTTTTTACAAGTCCGGGAATTCCTTTTCTTACAAGGGGTTCTCCGCCTGTTATACGCACCTTTTTTATCCCCAGGCTTCCCAAGATTCTTATAAGTCTGAAATATTCTTCCATTGTAAGAAGCTTTGATTCATCTATAAAATCTTTTGAAAATTCCGGCAGACAATATACACATCTCAGGTTGCACCTGTCTGTAACAGATACCCTCAAATAATTTATATCCCTGTTAAATTGATCTATCATAATTTACACCTCAAGCAAGTTTATTTGTTAGAGAACCTTTAATATCTCTTTTAAAGATAAATTATCAAAAATATTTTTTATATTTTCCCTTTCCACGCACTCCACTACTTTTCCTTTATCTATAAAAAGTACATAATCTGCTGTTTTTTCTACCTGCATTATATTATGCGTGATTAAAATAACCGTTTTCCCTTCTTCTTTCAGATACATTATCAGTTCTTCCACTGCTTTTATTCCATCTACATCCATATTATTAGTGGGTTCGTCGAGAATCACAAGATCAGTATCCCTGACAAGAACCCTGAAAAGAGCAGTTTTGGTTTTCTCACCGCCTGAAAGCTTTCTGGCATTTTTCTCAAGTAATGGTTCTATATTAAAAAATTTCATATATTTTTCCAGATTTCTTTGAAAATCTATCTTCTTTTTTGAGTATTTAACAGGAAGAAGTATATTATTTCTCACAGTATCATTAAAAATATAAAAATTCTGAAGCATAAGAGTAATATTGTCCTTTACTTCCTCAAACTGCTTCCCGTCGTAGGTAATGCTGCTCTCGCTGAATTCTTCCACACCTGCTATACCGTTTATAAGTGTGGATTTCCCGCTTCCGTTCATTCCTACTACTGCATATATCTTATTAGATTTTATATCTATATTCTCCACATCTAATACTATTTTATCATCATATCTTTTTTTTGCATATTTAATTTTTATATTCAAATGTACACCTCTTAATTTTGAATTTAGACAATACTGCATCAGCTGTTGATAAACAACAGATATTAAAATAAACAGCGGTATCTGACTGAAAATATGCGAATCACTTTACTAAGTAACCTATAAAGAAATTTATTGAGAACGATATAAACAGTAAAACCAGTCCCAGTATTATACTTTCATTAAAATTACCTTTTCCTGTTTCCATGGCTATATAAGTGGTCATAATCCTTGTATACCCTTTTATATTGCCCCCTATCATCATAGCAGCCCCTACTTCAGATATTCCCCTTCCAAAACCTGTGGATACTATAGAAATCATCTGAGGCAGACTTTCTTTTATCATAATAAAAACAGTATGCTTCTTTAAGATACCCAAAGCGGCACAGTTTCTCCTTATATCTTCTTCTATGCTGTTCAGATAGCTGTATGTCAGTGAAATAATAATAGGCAGTATCAAAAATGTCTGTGTAATTATAATTGCCGTAGGTGTAAAAAGGAGTTTAAAGGACCCTAAAGGCCCTTTTCTTGATAACAGCAGATACATAAGAAGCCCCATTAATACCGGAGGCATACTCATAAATGTATTGGTTAGTTTTATTACTAATTTTTTCAATCTGAAATCTTTGAATAAAATAACCAGTGAAATCAAAACTCCGAAAACCGTTGCGGCTAATGTAGAAATTACACTTACAAATAATGACAGTAATATTATTGAAATAATTTCATTCATTATATTCTCCGGTTATTTTTTGAAATTTGGCGTAAAAAGTGATTCTCCGTATTTATCAACTCCGAAATTTTTAATCATCTCAAGAGCCTTGTCACTTGTCATCCACTCTATAAATTTATCAGCTTCTTCTTTATTCTTGATGCCCAGCTTATCATAATTCAGTCTGATCAGGCTGTACTGATTATATAATTTTTTATCATTCTGTACAAGTATTCCCAGTTCAAGCTTGTCTTTCATTGAAAGATATGTAGCTCTGTCAGTAAGTGTATAAGCTTTTTTTTCATCAGCCATCTGCAGTACGGCACCCATTCCTTTTCCTGCTTCTACATACCATGGTGCCTGCGGTGTTATATTTATGGCTTTCCATATACCTTTTTCCTTAACATCTGTTCCTGATTCATCCCCTCTTGATATAAACTCAGCCTTTTTGTCTGCTATCAGCTTAAATGCTTCGTCTATATTGTCAGGAGTTTTCTCTTTAAGTTTCAGGCTGTCGTCTTCAGGTCCCACAAGTATAAAATCATTATACATGAATTCTATTCTTTCAGTCCCGAATCCATTTTTTACAAATTCTTCTTCTTTTGCCTTAGCATGTACCATTAATACGTCAGCATCTCCGCTTTCACCTATTTTCAATGCTTCTCCTGTACCTTTAGCCACTACGCTTACTTCTATCCCTGTATCTTTTGTAAATTCAGGGAGAAGATAATCCAAAAGACCTGAATCCTGTGTACTTGTAGTTGTCGCCAGTATTATTCTCTTTCCGTTCTCTTCCTGCTTTTGCTCAGTTTTTGTTTCGGCATTTTGTGTTCCGCCAGTTGCCTCTTCTTTTTTACCGCATGACAAAATTCCCAATACCAAAGTCGTCAACAATATTAATTTTAAATACAGTTTCATCTCTTTCCTCCTATATATAAATTATAAAAATGCCTTCCCAAAAGCATGTCTGATTGGTGAATAACACAGGTACGGCATTAGTTATACCTTTTTTTCATATTTATAATTTTTTTCAGCAGGGAAAAGTGCGTGGGGCACCTCTCCCTGTTTTTATAAATTTATTATTTCAGACTCATTATTCAGCATATCTATGAACAGAATCTTTTTCCTCAGCAAATCACCGCGTTTAATAAGCAGCTTTATCACTTCGGAACTTTGGTAAGATGCTGTACATGATGCTGTGAACGGAAGATTGCCAAGTATTTTTTCCACACCTTTATCTTCTTTTCCTTTATAGATAATATCCAGAGTTTTATCTCCGGGCAAGACTGTGGCAACCTGACCGTACCATCCTCCGATTGCTCCGTGAACCAAAGGTATATCCAGCTCTTCGCATACTTTCTGTAAAAATTTTTTGGTTTTTATATTATCAAGTGCATCTACTACTACATCACTGTTGTTTATTATTTTGGCATAATTACTCTCATCAAAAAAATCATATATATATTTTACTTTTATTTCGGGATTTATTTCCAAAATCCGCTCATATGCAGATTCTGCCTTGCTTTTTCCCAGAAGTTCCATTTTTGAATACAGCTGTCTGTTCAGATTAGACTCTTCAAATACATCTCCATCTACGACAATAAGGCTTCCTACACCTATTCTTGCCAGAATCTCGATAATGTACCCTCCTAATCCTCCGCAGCCGATTATACATACTTTTTTTTCAAAAAGAGCGGCATTTTCCTCCTCGGATATTGCCTCTATATTCCTTCTGTATCTTTCCTCCAAATTTCTTATCCACCTCCCACCGGCGGAAACAGGGAAAGCCTGTCGTTATCTTTAAATTTATAATCAAGCTTGCCGTCAATCCCGTTTACTAACAGTATTGCCACATCTTTTACGTCTATTTTCAATTCATTGAGAACATCATGAGGGGTAGTATTTCCATCTACAGGAAATTTTAGTATTTTCCCTCTGCCTTCTCTGAAATATGCAAATAATCTAACTTCTATTTCCATGAGTATTCCTCTATACCTAGTTTTTTTAGTGTTTCCTCTGTAGGGATACTTGTATTCTTATCCCATCCTCTTACTTCATAATATTCAGGAAGAAGCTCTGACAGCTTATGAACCCATCCTTTAGACGGCCCGTCGACTATACTGTCTTCGAGAAGTCTTTTTGGAAGTGTGTCGTCATCTTTATCTATTCCCGCACGTAAGTTATAAAGCTTTTCAAGTGTCCAGATTCTGTCTCCGGCTTCCATAAGACTGTTTACATCGAATACTTCTTCTCCGTAACATGCATTTGCCATATCCACGAAATCCTGTGCCCCAAGACCAAAAGTGGTAAATATACAAAGTCCCAGAGAATCAACCACAGCTGTAAGATCATGGAAAACTTTGGCATAAGCTGGCTTTCCTTTCAGCTCGAATCTGTCCAGCTTTTCAGGCTGACCGAGTATTTCAGGACTGATCATATATCCTTTTACGTGACATGCCCCTCTGTTACTTACTGCATATGTAATACCGTGACCTTGTATTCCTCTCGGGTCATAGGCAGGAAGTTCCTGTTTCTTCACAGTCATTGAAAGCTCCGGAGCCCCGTGTTCATCACACAGTCTGTATGAACCTTTTGCAAGTTCATATCCGAATCCTTCTCTTTCTCCCATTTTTCTTGTCCATTCCACGATAGCTTTACTGTCTCCCCAGTCAAGGCTGAGACCGTCTCCTGCTATCTCTTCATCTTTTATAAGACCTTTTTCCTTTAGTTCCATTGCGGCTGCTATAGTAGCTCCTGCCGAAATAGTATCCAGTCCGTATTCATTACAAAGTTCATTTGCTTCATTAATAGTTTCCAGATCATAGTTGTCACAGTCAGAACCAAATGCCCATATTGTTTCATATTCCGGACCTCCTACTTCTCTTCCGTCTTTTAATTTTACCCATCTTCCGCATCCTATTGTACATCTGTAACATGCAGAATTTCTTACCAGACTTGTTTCTCTCAGAGTTTCCCCGCTTATATCATCTGCTTTCGGTGCATATGATTCCTGAAAGTTTTTCACAGGAAGTACTCCGTTTTCATTAATAATGTTTACCAGTACTGCCGTCCCATATGTAGGAAGCCCGTTTCCTGCTACAGGATTATCCTTTAATATCTTTATTTTTTCCAGTGCTACTGCTTTTGCCTTGGCAGGATCAGCATATTCCAGCTTTTTAGTTCCTCTTACCACTACAGCTTTCAGGTTTTTAGAACCCATAACGGCTCCTACTCCTCCACGTCCCGCTGCTCTGTCAATATCATTCATAATTGCCGAAATAAGTGATAATCTTTCACCTGCAGGTCCTATACACATTACCTTTGCATTTTTATCAGTTTCATTTTTCAGGATTTCAGTGGTTTCAGTTACTTTCTTTCCCCATAAATGAGCTGCATCCCTGATTTCCACCTTGTCATCCTCAATATAAAGATAAACTGGTTTATCTGCCTTTCCTTCAAAGATAATCATGTCATTTCCGGTAAATTTAAACTCTGCTCCCCATCTTCCTCCGGAATTGGAAAAAGCTAATGTACCTGTAAGCGGTGACTTAGTCATAACCATGTATCTTCCGCCTGTTGGCATTGTGTATCCTGTGCAGGGCCCTGTAGCTATAATAAGCTTATTTTCAGGACTTAACGCATCTACCTCCGGATCTACCTCCTCAAACATTATTTTGGCTCCCAGCCCACGGGCTCCAATGAATTTTTTTGCTTTTTGAATGTCCAAATTCTCTTCGCTGATACTCGAGTCACTTAAGTTTACTCTTAATATTTTCCCAACATATCCTCTCATACTTATCCTCCTAACCAATTTTTTGTATTTATGTCAAATAATTTAGTAATTAATCAGTTCAGAATTTTTCTGAATTTATAAGTATATCATTTCTCCTAATTCATCATAAGCATACCCCCCCATTTTATCAAGCTGTTTTTTGTACTTATCACTTTTTATAGTATTAAGAAATTCTAAAAACGATTCTAACCCGAGATATTTCACAGGCATAACCAGATCATAATGTTCGTCACCTATTGGTATAAAGTCAAGATTCATTATGTTAGCAGCGGAATAAACACCTATACCGCAGTCGGCATCTCCGTTTTTCACTGCTGCTGCCACTGTAAGATGTGTCATCTCTTCCCTGTCATAACCTCTTATCTCCCCAGGGCTTATCCCTGCTTTTTTCAGCTCATAATCAAATAAAAGTCTTGTTCCTGATCCTTTTTGTCTGTTTACAAAGCTTAGATTATTATTTTTTATATCTTCTATTGAATTAACAGAAAATTGTCTGTCTTTTCTGACCATTATTCCTTGTGTTCTTTTTACGAATTTTATAAGTACCAGTTCTTTTCCGGGAATATATTTTTTTATAAAAGGAATATTATATTCTCCTGTTTCCTCATCCAAAAGGTGCATTGTACTTATATGACATTCTTCATTTCTAAGAGCGGTGATCCCTCCCATACTTCCCACATGTGCTGATGAAAGAGTATATCTGAAATTTCTGTTTTTCATCATATCTGATGCGGTATCCAGTATAGGATCATGACTTCCTATAAGAACAAGAGTATTTTTTATCTCTTTTTGTGTTTTCAAAAGTTTTATTTTTACTGTTTCCCCTTTTTCATATCCTTCATAATTCTGCGGTATTTCCAAAACACCGTCACAATTCACAAGGGACATAGTAGTACCTGCACCTCTCTGCAAAGGAGTGGCAATATATTTGTCATCTACAAGACCTATTTTTACCCTTATAAACTCAAGATATTTCAGCGATGACATTACCCTTCTGGATAACACCGCTTCTATTTCCTCTTTTTCATCAAAAAAGTTTATATATTTTGATATTACAGGTTTTACTATATTCTCCATTACAAAGTATGCTGACACAGGATAGCCCGGTACTCCTATTACAGGTTTTCCTGATATTTCACCCAATATTGCAGGCTTTCCGGGTTTTATTGCTATACCGTGAATATGCACTTCTCCCAATGCACTTACTGCATCATAGGTGTAGTCTTCTCTTCCTGCTGAAGAACCTGCATTGATTATTACCACATCACATTCACGGGAAGCTTTTTCCAATACAGCGATAATATCTTCTTTTTTATCTTTTGTAATGCCGTAAACCTTGGAATCCATTCCCCATTCATTTATTTGAGCCGCAAACATTTTACTGTTAAACTCTATAATATCACCGATTTTCAGATTATCATTCACTTCCACTATCTCGTCTCCTGTGGGAATAATTCCGACAAGAGGCTTTTTATAAACATTTATCTTGGAAACTCCGCCGGCAATCATAGCTCCTATATCTACAGGTCTTATTTTATGGTTTTTTCCGATAATCAGCGTAGATTCCACTATATCCTCGCCGAGCGACCTTATGTTCTCCCATGTAGAGACACTTTTATATATTCTTACAGAAGTTTCGCTTTCTTTTATTACATCTTCTATCATTATCACTGCATCAAAATTTTCAGGTATCGGATCTCCTGTATCTACTTCCGCATAATCTGTTCCTTTTTCCAGAATCACATAATTCTTTTCATTTGCTCCATGTGTCTTAACTGCTTTTACAGCGATACCGTCCATTGCGGAACAATTATAAAAAGGATTAGATATTTTGGCATAAACACCCTCGGAGCTGATTCTTCCAAGGCTGTCTTTAGTCCCGATCTCCTCTGTGCTTTCTTTTATATTTAATAATTTTGTGTATGTATCCAGTGCTTCGTTTATATCATAATTGGTAAGATACGTTTTATCCTTCATAAACACTCCTATAATTCATAAACTTTTATTTTTTCCCCGCTGCTGACACCCTCTTTATCTTTTTCTATAATTATAAATCCGTCAGCTTTGGCAAGTACAGCTACCGAAGAAGATTTCACCCTCAAAGGCAGTGCATATGTTTCACTGTCACGTTCTTCCAGTTTTACAGGAAGAAACTCGCTTCTTCCCATTGCTTTATGATAATTGGTATCAAACAACGCAGTTATAAATTTATCTTTTTCAGAAAATCTGTTTATATATTTTTCTATTAATGTTCTAAAAATTACCAGCACTGCAAACGGGTTTCCCGGAAGACCGAATATCATCTTATCTCCGCTTTTGGCTATAATAGTGGGTTTCCCCGGTTTTATTGCTATACCGTGTATCAGCACTTCTGACCCTTCTATACTTTCTATTGCGCTGATTGTATGGTCTCTTTCACCTACAGAGCTGCCTCCTGATATCAGTACTATATCACACTTGGAAAGTGCTTCATTCAGAGTACTTTTTATTTCTTCTTCATCATCTTTTATTATTCCAAAATTATACGGAACAGCTCCTGCTCTTTCTGTCATTCCGCAGAGTGACAGAGAATTACTATTTCTTACCTGTCCGGGTAAGGGCATTTCATAATATTCTATTATTTCGTCTCCTGTGGAAATTATTCCCACTTTGAGCTTTTTATGTACTTTTATATTTTTTATTCCCAAAGCTGCCAAAAGTCCCATATCATATGCCTTTATTTTACGAAATGCTTCTAATACTAATTCTCCCTTCTCTATATCTTCACCAATTGAATTTACATTTTCAAGAGGGCTTACAGTTTTTCCCATAAGAATGTCATTTTCTGATAATTTTTCCGTATATTCCACCATAACTACAGAATCTGCACCTTTCGGCATCATTCCCCCTGTTGGTATATACGAGCTTTCACCTATTTTTATTTCCTTTTCGGGAATACTGTTCATCTTTATTTTTTCTGCTACTTTTGTAATAATAGGCATCATTTCGGAAGCACCGTTTACTGATTTATGATTAATTGCATACCCGTCTACCGTAGATCTGTCAAAATGAGGAATATTAATATCCGACATTATATTTTCAAATAAAATTCGTCCCAAAGATTCCTCTATAGGTATTTCATCATAAATATTTTCCTGTTTCTGCTCTTCCAAAACCTTTATTACTTCTTCTAAATCTGCTATTTTGAATAATTTCATCTTATCTCCCGCGCAATAAACTTTTTTTTAGTTATTTTACATAATTATCAATCTATTATAAGTTTACCACTATTTTTCAAAAAATCAACTTTCTTTATTATTTAAAAGTACTCCCCGGAATGTAATTAAACAAACTTAGGGGAGTATCGTAAATAAAATTTATTTAAATGTGCCCTACTGCTTCTATCTCTATAAGAGCATTTTTAGGCAGTGTTGCTACTTCAAAAGCTGATCTTGCAGGATACTCAGTTCCTTCAAAGAATTCATTATATACTTCATTCATTGCTGCAAAATCATTAATATCATTTAACAGGATTAACACCTTTACTATTTTACCAACAGAACTTCCTCCTGCTTCCAAAACAGCTTTTACGTTTTCAAGACTTTGTCTTGTAGCTTTCTTTATATCATCACTTACAAGTTCTCCTGTTTTTGGATCAATAGGGAGCTGACCCGAAGTATAAACTACGTCCCCTAATCTAATTCCCTGTGCATATGGACCAATTGCCGCAGGAGCATTTGGCGTACTTATCACTATTTTTTCCATTATTTCCTCCTAATTTTGTAATCAATTTTGATTTTTATTTTATTTAATTATTTAGCTTAACATAAACTCTTTCTAAAATCAACTTTCTGACAGAAAATATAACAGTTTCTGTACATATATCTTTCTTTCAATTGTCTGAATACAATAAGAAAATACTATGAATACTTCTGTATGCTAAAGTTTGATTTTATGACGGTTTAATATACTCATCAGCTTTTAACCGGTACCGCAGCAGATAATTCTCTGTATCTGCTGCTTCCGGCTTCTGATTATTCCTCTATTTTTTTCTTATTATAAGGAGTTTCACCTAAAGGAAGTTTTGTTCTGAATTTTTTATCAAACATGTAGTATGCATCCTGTACTGCCGGTGCTGTAGGTATACTTGCTATTTCTCCCACACCTTTTGCACCGTATGCCATAGGATTATGTGCATCCTTTTTTACTATAACGGCTTTTATTTCCGGTACCTGTGTAGCTCTGAACAGCCCAAGTGTACCGTATTTTACCTTTGGTATAGAATCAACAAGGGGATAATCCTCTGTTAAGGCATATCCAAGCGACATTACCACGCCGCCTTCTATTTGTCCTTCTACATTTATAGGATTTATAGCAGTTCCCACATCATGTGCGGCAACTACCTTTTTAAGCATTCCGTTATCATCAAGGATTACTATCTGTGTAGCATAACCATATCCTACGTGACTCACAGGATTAGGAACATCTGTTCCCATAGGATCTGTTTTAGCCAGATATTCAGCATAAAATTCCTGACCTTCAAGATCTGCAAGTGTTTTTCCATTATCCAGCTCGTCTTTTACCATTTGTGTTACTTTTCTTACAGCTTCTCCTGTAACAAGTGTCTGTCTCGAAGCTGTTGTTGTTCCTGAATTTGGTGTTCTGGCTGTATCCGGAGCCTCCATTACGATTAATTCCGGAGCGATATCAAGTGTCTGAGCAGCTATCTGCAGCATAACAGTGGCAAGCCCCTGTCCTATACATGCAGCTGCTGTTCTTACATGAACTTTCCCGTTTTCTACAGAAGCTTTACATCTTCCGGTATCGGGAATTCCCACACCAAGTCCGCTGTTCTTGATTCCGCACCCTATTCCTACATATTTTGCATTATCATATTCTTCTTTTACAGCTTCCAGAGTTTCCACAAAAGCTGTACTGTCATCGGCAATCTGACCATTCGGAAGTATATCTCCCGGTTTGATTGCATTTCTGTATCTCATTTCCCAATGAGATATTCCTACCATATCTGCGAGTTTATTCAGGCAGGCTTCCATGGCAAATAATGACTGTGTTACCCCGAATCCTCTGTACGCCCCTGCCGGAGGATTATTCGTATAATACGCACTTCCCTGAATACTTACATCCTGAAAGTTATACGGTCCGGCAGCATGTGTACATGCTCTTTGCAGTACCGGTCCGCCTAATGAAGCATAAGCTCCTGTATCTGATATTATAGTGGCTATTAAGCCCTGTACTATACCGTTTTCATCACAGCCTACAGTGAAGTCCATTTCCATCGGGTGACGCTTTGTATGGTACAGTATACTTTCCTGTCTTGAAAACTTTACTTTTACCGGTCTTTTCAGCATGTATGCTGCCAAAGCTGCATGGTGCTGAACTGACATATCCTCTTTACCTCCGAAACCTCCGCCGACAAGCTTACTCTGTATTCTTATACGGTCTGGTTCTATACCGAGCATCTGAGCTATTTCTCTCTGCTCATCATAGATATTCTGAGACGCTGTATACATCAAAAGCTTATCTTCACCGTCAGGCATGGCTATTGCGCACTCAGGCTCCATAAATGCATGGTCTGTAAAAGGAACTGAAAAGTGATCTGTTACTACATATTTTGAATTTTTTATCTTTTCTTCAGGTGCTCCTCTGTATAAATCCTGATGGAATAAAAGGTTGCCTTTTTCGTGTATCTTAGGCGCTCCTTCTTTCATTGCCTCAATAGGATTTCTAACAGGTTCCAGCTTTTCATATTCTACTGTTACCAGCTTTTTAGCTTCTTCCAGAATCTCTTCCGATTCAGCTACTACCAATGCCAGAGCATCTCCTACATATCTTGTTTCCTCACCTTCACCTATAAGTGCAGGCCAGTCTTTTACAAGGTGTCCGAGATTCTGAAGCTCAGGCAGATTCTGTTTAGTGAATACACCCGCTACTCCGGGATATTCTTTTGCTTTTTGTATATCTATTTTTTTCACAAGAATTCTTGGAAACTCAGGTCTTACACATGAACCGTGAAGCATTCCCTCCATATGAATATCATCCACATATACACCTGTTCCAAGTGTCTTTTCCACTGCATCCACTCTTTCAAGGTTTTCACCAACGAGTCCTTTGCAGTGTACTTTTGGTACTTCTTTATTTTCTCTGAATATTTCAGCTGCAAGATTTACCGCATCAAAAATTTTGATATATCCGGTACATCTGCATATATTACCTCTAAGAGCTGTTTTTATTTCATCCAGAGTGGGACTTGTGTTCTTATCCAGTAAAACTTTACTGCTTATTACCATTCCCGGTATACAGAAGCCGCACTGTACGGCTCCTGTCTTACTGAATACATAAGCGTAAACTTCTCTTTCTCTTTCACTTAATCCCTCTATAGTTATAATACTTTTTCCGTTTATTCTTTCAGTAGTAAGCACACATGCTCTCATTGCTTTCCCGTCCAGTATTACTGTACAGGTACCGCATGCACCCTCGCTGCATCCATTTTTAGTTCCTGTTAACTCTAAGTCATCCCTTAGGTAATCCAATAAATTTTTCTTATTATCAGTACCATATTCTTTTCCATTAATGTTAAATGTATAAGTCATTTTTTCCTCCATCTTACCAATTATTAAGATATTATAAAACGACTATCTCTAGTATACATTGCAGTAGAGTGTTGATAATGTATTTATAAACCATTATTCCTGATGTATTGACATTAATTGGTATTCGTTATTTCGAATATCATTCAGACAAAACACCTTTTCCCCATCAAAATCATTAATTCCCAAAACACAAGTAAGACAGGGTATCAGGGTACCATTTTTTTACGGTTAAATTACTATATACGATTCCATAATTTCTGTGCAAGTTCCACACTTTTTGCAGCTATTCTTTCTTCATCAATATCTACAAGTCTTCTTTCGTCCATAACCACACGTCCGTTTATTATTGTAGTATCTACATTACGTCCCGTTACGCCAAACAGAATATGTCCGTTTAAATTAGTTTCATTCAGAGGTGTAGGTCCTTTGTAATCTACTATAATAACATCAGCGTAAGCTCCCTCTTTTAGTATCCCGGTTGTTCCTTCAAGGAATCTGTTTACTATTTTTTTGTTATTGTCAAATAGCATTTGAGGCGGTTCTACCCATCCTACGCTTGGAAGTTTATTTTCATGTTTATGAATAATATTTGCTACTTTATATGATTCAGTCATATCAGCAGTATATCCGTCAGTTCCCAGTCCTACTAATACTCCTCTTTTCATCATTTCTAAGATTGGAGCTATTCCTACTGCATTTCCCATATTTGATTCAGGGTTATGAACTACAGCTACATTACTTTCTTTTAACATATCTATTTCATCACTGCTCAGATGGATACAGTGTACTGCTATACTCTTTTCGTTCAGCACTCCTCTTTTATACCATCTTTCGATTACTCTCTGGTTATACTTCGCAAGAGAGTCAGCTACATCTTCTATACCCTCGGCACAATGCACATGGAATCCTGCATTAACAGCAGCAGCGGCAGCAAGACTTTCATCAAGAGTTTTATCTGATATTGTCATAGAAGCATGGAATCCAAAAAGTCCTTTCAGCATATCATCTTTTTGCTCGTTAGTATATTTAACAAAATCTGCATTCTCTTTAATTCCTGCTCTTGCTATAGCTTCCCCGTCTCTGTCAGAGATTTCATAACACAGGTTACTTCTGATCCCGAATTCACGTGCAGCATCAGCTATTTTGAAAAGGCTTCCTTCTACTGCATATGCACTGGCATGGTGATCTACTACAGTAGTAACACCGCTTTTTATCTGCTCGATCATAGGCATAGCCGCACTGTAATATACATCTTCCAGACTCAGAGTTCTGTCAAGTCTCCACCACAGTCCTTTTAATACATCACTGAACATAGTTGCCGGAGGATTATCCAAGAACATACCTCTTGCAAATGTGCTGTAATAATGCATATGAGGATTTATAAATCCGGGCATTACCAGACGTCCTTTTGCATCTTTATACTCAGCATCAGGATACTTAGCTTTCAGGTCTTCAGTTTTTCCGATTTCCTTAATAACCTTTCCATCTATTAAAACTGCACCATTTTCAATATACGGATTATTTTCGTCACGTGTAAAAACTCTTCCGTTACCTATTAAAATCATTTCTACCTCCTATAAACTCATTATATAATATGAGTAGTCTTTTAGTATTGTATTTAGCACTTCATTCATTTCATTAGAAATCTGACCGTCACCTAATGTATGGCTTATTACACTTCCGTCTTCTTTTCTTACTTTGAATGTATCATTTCCAAGCGGAAGGAATCCTTTATTAGTGCTGTCTACGAAATCCTCTTCTGTCCAGAATACAGTTATTTTGTCTTTATAAGGATTTCCTGTATGAGGACAGAAAACACCACAGTTTCCGCATTCGTTACACATTCCGTCTAAGTGAACTATCTGATGTTTCTGGTTAAACGGCCCGTTATTTATTCTTACCATTACATTTGCTCTGTTAGGACATACATCACAGCAAAGTTCGCATACCTGGTCACAAGTCAGACAACGTGCACCGTCTTCTTTAGTTTTTGTATTTGCTCTTAGTATTCCTTTTCTTTCATATAATATTTCTTCTTTCTGAACTACATTATATCTTTCAAAATCAACTGTTAATCCTGCTTTATCCAGAATATCCTTCGCTATTACCTTAGCATCCGCTATAGCTTTTACTATTGTAGATGTACCTGATTTACAGTCTCCTGCTATATAAACATTAGCAGAGCTTGATTCATTGAACTGGTTAATATTTACATAACCTCTGTCATTTAATTTCAAATTATTTTTTTCAAATAATTCGGTATCTACTCTGGCACCTACAGCACTTACCACTGTATCAAATTCCAGCGTTTTCATCTGTCCTGTACCTTTTATTCCTCTTCTTCCAGACTCATCTATATCTGATAGTTCCATAACTTCACATACAAGATTTTTGCCGTCATAAGACACTGGTGATAATAATTCCTGGAATATTACACCGTCACCCAGAGCCTGTTCTTTTTCTTCAGGTTCTGCCGGCATAAATTCTCTTGTTCTTCTGTATACTATAGATACGCTTTCTACTCCCGGAGCTCTCTTGGCTGTTCTTGAACAATCCATTGCTACGTCTCCGCCGCCGAGTACAGCTACTTTTTTACCTAAAGATATGTTGATATCGTTCTTTTTGGCATCTTCAAGGAATTCAAGTGCATCACGCAGATTTTCTCCGCCTTCTTTTACAGGAATTATTCCTTCTTTCCAAGCACCTGTAGCCACTACTACAAAGTCATATTCCTTTTTCAGTTCTTCTACATCATAATTTTCATTTACATTATAAATAAAGTTTACTCCTGCATTTACTGCAAGCTGATAATCTCTGTTTATCATTTCTGATGAAATTCTGAATTCAGGTATTATATATTCCACAATTCCATAAGGGCGGTCTCTTTTTTCCAATACAGTAACATCCATTCCGTTTCTTCTTAAAAAGAATGAAATAGCCACTCCTGCCGGCCCTGCCCCTATTACCACTGCTTTTTTCTTAGTTACTATATTTGCTTTTTTCATATTTGCCAGATACTTATCCTGTGCATTTAAAACTGCTATCTTTTTGGCATTTCTTATTTCAAGCGGAGAATCATAGTCAAGTCTTGTACATTTATGCTGACACTGATGGTCACATATTGTACCTGTAACAGCAGGTGATGCATTATCATTTACTATTACTTTAAACGCCTCTTCAAAGTTCCCTTCGCTTACCAGCTTTAAATACTCGGGTATCTGCTGTTCTATAGGACATCCTCCGTCTTTACAAGGTGCTTTTGCACAGTCGTATAACGGAAGAATTGATTTTGTTTTTCTTGACCCTACAGGTCTTGCACTTTTTACATGATATTTATTTATAGTCACACTTTCTGCAAGATGTTTCAGGCTTTCAAGGTCTATACCGTGGAATTTTCCTGCAAGTAACGGCTCTATTGTTTCTGCAAGCTGCGTAGTTCTTTCATATCCACCCGGCTTTAGAATAGTAGTCGCTATAGTTATAGGCTGTATTCCTGTTTTTATAATCTCTTCTATATTGAAGAAATCTGCTCCTCCAGAGAATGATATAGGAAGAAGCCCTTTGAATTCCTGTGATAATTTATCAGCCAGACTTATAGTAAGCGGAAATAATGATCTCCCTGACATGTACATTTCTTCTCCCGGAAGCTCTTTTCTTGCTATTCTTACAGGGAATGTATTAGTCAGCTTAACACCGAATTCAAGACCAAGTTCTTTTGAGAATGCAATAAGACGAGTAAGCATTGCTATAGCATCTCCGTACTGCAGGTCATTTTTGAAATGGTGGTCATCAAATGAAATATAGTCATATCCCATTTTATCCAGAATCCCTCTTGCGAATTCATATCCCAGAAGTGTAGGGTTACACTTTATGAAAGTATGCAGTTTCTTCTCTTCCAGAAGATATCTTGCTATTCTTTCTATTTCAGCAGGCGGACATCCGTGTAATGTTGATAAACATATTGAAGGACAAACGCTTGATGAAATATTCTCTACATCTTCTTTTGTAAGTCTTTGAAATTTATCTAGATTATTTAATAAATATTCTTTACATTCTTTCCATATTTCTGTAGTAGAAGCGTCTTTCAGACCTTCTATAAAAGCATCAATTTTAGGTGATTTTATACCGTCAAGGTCATATCCCACACTCATATTGAAAGCAAAATCTCTTTTATCGCTGATTCCCAGCTCTTTTCCTACCACATGAAGTGCAAACCATGCTTTTATATATTCATTATAAGCTTCTGGAACAGTAAGCTCTGTAGACCATTCCACGTTATAACATTCATCTTCGGCATTTATACAAGGTTTTGCCACACACTTTCTCAGGTCTTCACCATCCATCTGCTGAACTGTTTTCAATTCCACAAAACGGGATCCAGTCAGATATGCTGCTACTATATTCTGTGCAAGCTGTGAATTCGGCCCTGCTGCGGGTCCTATGGGAGTGCTTAGCTTGTCGCCGAACATTACTATGTTTGTTCCGCTTTTGTTTTTATAAAATTTATCTTTTCTTACTCCAAAAACTGTTCCCTGTTCTTCATATTCCTGAAAAATCCATTCTACCATTGTACCAAACGGGATTAATCTCATTAAATCACTCATTCTCTTTATCCTCCAACATTTTTTATTTATCTTCTTACAAAAATCTATAAACTTTAATAAGCTGTCCTAAATTCAGATATTAATACATCAAGCCTTTTACGGCAATCAGACATAAAAAACCGAACTTTCAGGATGCCTGTTTATTTCTGTATTTCTATTGCTCTTCTTTTTTCTCTCCTACTCCGTTAAACAAAAGATTCAGCAATATTGCACTTAAACTTCCTGTTGTTATTCCGCTGTGGAAAAGTGTCCCTACCCATTCAGGGAAATTATCGTAAAATCCCGGTACTGCTACAGGAATCAAAGCCAGTCCTATACTCACGGCTACTATCATCCCGTTTTTTGTTCCGTCGAATTTTACTTTAGACAAAGATTTTATTCCATTTGCAGCTACCATTCCAAATAGTACAAATCCTGCTCCGCCTAGTACAGGATACGGTACAGAAGCTATTACTCCCGCCATCTTAGGCAAAAGACCTAACATAACAAGCATAACCCCTGAAACTGCTACTACGTAACGGCTTTTTATACCTGTAAGACTTAATAATCCTATATTTTGTGAAAAGGCAGTATACGGAAATGTATTAAAAACAGAAGCTATCATTGTAGCAAAACCATCAGTTCTCAATGATCTTGTCAAATTTTTATCATCCAGTTTTCTTCCGCTTATTTTATGAACAGCTATAATGTTTCCCGTTGCTTCGGTCATAGTTACCAGCATTACCAGAAGCAGAGAAATAATAGCAGTAATTTCAAAACGGGGAAGCCCGAAATGAAAAGGTGTTACAAATCCCAGCATTTTTGCTTCTTTTACCAGAGTAAAATCTACCATTCCAAATGCATAGGCTGCCAATGTTCCCGTTAATAAACCAAAAAGTATGGCAAGGTTACCCAGATTCCCCTTTAAGAACTTATTTAGAAGCAGTATTAAAATCAATGTCCCCAAAGCCAGAAAAACATTTGCCATGCTGGCAAAATTAGGAAGCTGCGGGTTATTCCCTGCTGACCATCTAATAGCCACCGGTAGTAAAGACACTCCTATTATTGTAACTACTGTTCCTGTTACTACTTCAGGAAAGAATTTCAGAAATTTCCCGAAAAAAGGAGCTACCAGAAATACAAACAGTCCGGCTATAAGAACAGCACCGAAAATCGTGGTAAGTGCCGTATAAGGATCTCCCTTATATGTTCCCGCAATCGCTACCATAGCATTTACAGATGCGAAACTTGTTCCTTCTATCATTGGTATCTTCCCTCCGATGAATTTACCTATACCGAGGGATTGTGTAAGAGTAGCTATACCAGCTATTAATAAATCTGCATTTATAAGAAATAAAATCTCGCTTTGTGAAAGTCCGGCTGCATTTCCCACTATTAATGGTACTGCCACTGCTCCGGCACACATCGCAAGTACATGTTGCAGTGCAAATGCCAGTGTCTTTCCTAACGGAAGTTTTTCATCCACAGGCGCTATTGTGTTTTCAGCCTCATAATTTACAGTCTTGACTTTTGCTTGATCAAATGAATTATCCATTGTTTTTTCGTTATCCATATATCTCCTATCCAAATAGTCCGCTATTATTATGTTTTGTGCATCTTTTCAATATTGTTTTGTCTAATAATACCAACTTTTATATTTTATTTTCTTTACTTTATTAATATATATTTGGTTTAAATAATCAGTAGAAATAATAATAACAAACTAAAGACGAAGATATTCAGAAACAACTACTGTTATCCGATCAGATTATTTTTTTAACAATCTAACCAAATGTGGTACAGCTGCTTTGACATTTTTATTATGAAAAACATAACAATACCTGTCAAAATATTAATACTCTGTCTCATATACGCCCTGATGTGCAGCATTCCGAGACAAATGCAAATACTTAATTTTTATTTGCCAGTATTTCCTCTCTTCTTCTTTCCACTAATTGTGATGCATGGCTGTGAGCTTTTATTGCAGTTTCCCGCGTATTTATAGTTAAGACTATACCATTTTTTACTACTACTTTCCCATTGACTATTGTCATATCGACCAGACTGCTGTTTCCGCAGCATACCAATGAAGTCAGCGGATTATGGCATCCCGCATACGCTATATCAGACAGATCATATACGACAATGTCTGCTGCCTTATCTACTTCAAGTGTTCCTATATCATTTCTTCCTAATACCCTTGCTCCGCCTTTTGTTGCAATTTTCAATATTTCATATGCATTTAAACCGTTTACTCCGTATTTCAAATGATTCAGCAGGTACGCTCTTCTAACTTCTTCCCACATATTTGATCCGTCGTTAGAAGCACTTCCGTCCACTGCTATTCCAATATTTACTCCTGCTCTAAATAATTCTGTTGTTCTGCATATCCCGCTGTTTAATTTCATATTTGAACTTGGACAGTGAGCTATTCCGCTTCCTTTTAATCTTTTTAATTCATCATCATTAAAATATATTCCATGGGCGAACCATACATCAGGTCCGATCCATCCGGTATCTTCCATTAATTCTACCGGTCTCATTCCGTATACTGAAATACAAAATTCTTCTTCATCCATAGTTTCAGCCAGATGTGTATGTAGCATTACTCCTTTTTTTCTGGCTAATTCAGCCGAACTTTTCATTAGACTTTTTGTAACCGAAAATGGTGAACATGGGGCTAACGCCACTCTTTTCATTGCATAATCTTTAGAATCATGAAACTTATCTATTAATCTTTCCGAATCCAACAGTATTTCTTCTTCATTCTGAACCACACTGTCAGGCGGCAGTCCTCCCTGTTCCTTTCCACGCGACATAGAACCTCTTGTTGCATGAAATCTTATTCCTATTTCTTCTGATGCTCTGAACTGTTCGTCTATTAATGTACTTTTACTAGTATTTGGAAATACATAGTGGTGATCCATTGTTGTAGTACACCCTGTTTTTAGTAATTCTGAAAATCCTACCATGGAACCGTAATATACAGTTTCCTCGTTCAGATATTTCCAAAATTCATACAGCCCTTCCAACCATGGAAAAAGAGGCATTTCCTGCACCTCGTCTATTCCCCTGAACATAGTCTGGTATAAATGATGGTGAGTATTTACAAAACCCGGAAGAACTACTTTTCCAGTTGCGTCAATTACTTCAGTATCACCTTCTCCATCCGTATGGATGTCTTTTTCTATTTTTATTATCTTGTTTCCTTCAACAAGAATATCATAATTTCTCAAAATTTCATCTTTATCATTAAAAGTTACCAGATAATCAACATTTTTCAACAGTAATTTTGACATGGGCTTCTCCTCCAAATTTAGTTTAGAAATTAAGAAGACCTCAATTTTAGTTTTTATAAATCCTTATGTACGGTATTTCTTCCCCCGTGAAGAACAGAATCGAAACAGACAGCCCTTTTTCATCAAAGTCTGACTGTTTCGCTTTCTGACATGCTATATAATTCTACCCCGAAACTGATCAAAATCAAATCGGTTTATTCCTAAAATATTACACTTTTTATTCCAGAACAAGATTACTATCTTCTTTGATTTCTTCCTCAAGCATAGCTGCCTTAGCCAGTTCCTTGTCCTCTTTGCTAGGCGGGAATATCAAGTTCGCAATTATAGAAACTATACATACACATGCTACTGTATCTTTAAATATAAAGTTTATAAAAGTCGGCAATTGTTCTGTTACTTTTGGATCTCCCCCAAGTCCAAGACCAATACCGAAAGTCACACCTAAAATTATAACATTTCTTTCACTAAATCCTGCTTTAGCTATCATTTTTATACCGTTTATCAGTATCATTGCGAAAACCGTAATAACTGCTCCTCCAAGAACGCTGCTTGGCATTGCATTAAATATTGCACCGATTTTCGGGAAAAGCGCTGCACCCATTAAAACAAACGCACCCATAGCTATACACCATTTGTTAACTACTTTAGTCATAGATACTATTCCTGCATTCTGCCCAAATGCCGTATTCGGCAGAGCATTAAACAATGTAGCAGTAGTAGACCCAAGAGCATCAGCGAGTATTCCCCCTGAAGTTTCTTCTCCTGTAGCTTCCCTGTTAAATCCTGCTATTGTGATACCAGAAGTATTACCTATTGTCTCAAGTCCTGAAACTATATATATAGCTGCAAAACTTAAAATAGCTTCCAAATGGAATTCGAATTTCCATGGCATTACTAATGGTACTGGAAGCGCAAGCCATCCTGCATCAGTAATATGGCTGAAATTTACTTTACCAAGCGGCATTGCCACCAGATAACCCACTACCAACCCTATTAATATCGCAGATATTTTCCACATTCCTTTTCCAAATCTCTGTAATGACATTATTACTGCGAATACTAAGAATCCTAAGAAAAGATTCTTTGGCGACCCGTAATCCTTTGATCCTACTCCCCCTGCGAAGTAATCTACTCCTACTTTTAACAGATGAATACCTATAGTTATTAATACAGCACCTACTACTAACGGCGGGAAGAATTTTTTAAGCGGTTTGTAGAAGAACCCCATTATTACTTCCACCAAACTTCCTAAAAGTGCTCCGCCCAGTACTCCTGCCAGTCCATACTGCAGTCCTACGTTTTTAGCTGTAGGTACGAATGCAAATGATGTTCCCATTACTATCGGCAGACCTGCCCCGATCTGAAACTTTCCGATTTTTATAGGATATAACTGAACAAATGTAGTTAATCCTGAAACAAACATCGCACACTGTATCATTCTCAAGCTTTGATCCTGAGGTAATTTCAATACCCCTATAAGGATTAATACCGGAGCCAGATTTCCTGTAAACATCGCAAGTACATGCTGCAATCCTAAAGGAAACGCCACTCCAAAACTTGGTCTACCGTCTAACTGATAGATTAATTCATGATCATTCTGATTTTTCTTACCCATAATATTTTCCCTCCAACAATAGTTTTTTATATAAAAAATATTTATAAATTAGTTTTTATTTTCGAACT
The DNA here is from genome assembly GCF_024158605.1 of Sebaldella sp. S0638. Taxonomy (NCBI): domain Bacteria; kingdom Fusobacteriati; phylum Fusobacteriota; class Fusobacteriia; order Fusobacteriales; family Leptotrichiaceae; genus Sebaldella; species Sebaldella sp. S0638. The sequence continues at coordinate 91,086 of NZ_JAMZGM010000002.1, forward strand.
TTTTACGTTCTTTTTCTTCATCAACTATTGTTGCTTTAGGTAAAATAATATTGAGCGTGAACGCTAATAGTGAAGAGATTACTACAGCCGAACTTCCGAATATTATTCTTATAGATTCGGGAAAGTGACTGAGAGATTCGGGTACCAGTGAAATACCCATACCTAATGCTAATGATAAACCGACTATTGTAACATTTCTGTTAGATAATTCATCCTGAATAATTAATCTTATTCCGGTCATTGTTATCATCCCAAAGACAGTTATTGTGGCTCCACCAAGAACAGACTGCGGAATTGTTGTCATTATTGCCCCGATTTTAGGTATAAATCCTGCAAGCAGAATTACTGCTGCTGCCAAACCTAAAATATAACGGCTGACTACCTTCGTCATTGCTACTATTCCCACGTTCTGACTGTATGTCGCTGTTGGAAGTCCGCCGAAAAACGAAGCTACTACACTGGATAAACCATTTCCCATAATTCCTCCTGCGAGTTCCTCATCTGTGGCTTCCCTTCCCATTCCTCCTACCGTAGTAGCAGAAATGTCACCTACTGCCTGTACAGAGTTTACTATATATATTATTGACATTGATATAATGGCATTGATCTGAAATTCCAGTCCGAAATGCATAGGTTTCGGAACAGAGAACCATCCCGCCTGACTTATACTGGTAAAATTAACCATTCCCAGCATAAATGCTGCCGCATATCCCACAACAATACCTATTAATATAGAGGCAAGCTTCACATAACCTTTACCAAACTGGTTACATATCAGCACTACCACTAAAGTCAAAACCGCTACTCCCCAGTGTTTCAGCGAACCAAATTCTTCTTTTGGAAGATTTGCCCCGCCGGCCATATATTTTATAGCTATGGTATATAATGAAAGTCCTATTGTAAGTACCACGCTTCCGGCTACTATCGGCGGAAAATACTTTCTGAGATATTTCAGAAACATCCCCACAAATATAGCTACTATCCCCCCTACTAACTGAGCTCCGAAAATGGCTTTTATTCCATACTGGGAACCAAGTGTAGTAAGTGTCGGAACATACGCAAAACTGACACCCATTATTACCGGCAGTTTAGCACCAAATTTCCATACCGGGTAAAGTTGGAGCAATGTTGCTATACCGGCTATAAAAAATGCACACTGTACCAGTAAAGTCTTATCACTTTTACTTAACTTACACACATTGGCAACTATTATTGCCGGTGTAATATTTCCCACTACCATAGCCAGCACATGCTGCAGTGATAACGGAAACGCTGCTTTAAATGACGGTTTCCCGTCTATGTCAAATACTGAATTACTTACTGTTTTACTCACGTTTCTCCTCCATTCTACTTCTTCTCAAAAAATCAATCATTTTTGATTTTCAAAAAATAATCAATTTTTCAAAGTGCCATAAACTTCCGGCGAATCCTTCCTCTCCTTGCTGTATTCGTAAAAAATAACAAGCTTGGCAAGAGTGCCGGAATCGCTGCAATATTTAATTGTGGAAGTCCGAAATAGAATGGATTTGAAATTATTTTCACTTGTCTGTTTATTAGTAAACTCTCTCTCTCAAATGGTAAATTCTCTTCTTTTGGACTTTTTCTAATCCTAAATGACTTAATTTTATTTATCTGAAAATTTCTTTCAACCTTAAGTCTTCCTCTTACTTCACCATCGCTCATATTTCTACACCTCTTTCACCGGCTTATATCCGGTTGATTTATTCGTGCCCTTTTTTTATTTCAATATACTGATAAAAGTATATTTGATTTAGCCTGGAAGTATGTTGTCTAAAGTTAATTTATATTGAATTCATAACTTTTATAACATTTTATTTATCATCTACTATTACTGTTCCTGTTAATCCTGCTATTCCGTCTTTTGCTTTTTCCAATGACGTAACAAGCGCTCTTCTTCCTGCTTTTGATGCAGCAAAACCTAGAGCAGCCTCTACTTTTGGAAGCATTGATCCCGGAGCAAAATGTCCTTCTTTTATATATTTTTTAGCATCATCTATTGATAATTTATCAAGCCACTGCTCATTTTCCTTACCATAGTTTATAGCTATTTTTTCTACTGCTGTCAGTATGATCAGATAATCTGCATCCATTAATTCAGCGAGCTTTGCTGATGCGAAATCTTTGTCAATAACTGCGAATTCCCCAAGAGTTCCTTTTCCTTCTACATATTTTATAGGAATTCCTCCTCCACCAACAGTTATAACTATTTGTGAATTATCAACAAGTGTTTTTATTGTTTTCTTCTGCACTATATCCACAGGCTTTGGAGAAGCAACTACTCTTCTGTATCCTCTTCCTGCATCTTCCATCATAGTGTATCCCTGTTTTTCAAGCTTTTCAGCCTCTTCTTTAGTATAGAATGCTCCTATTGGTTTATTAGGGCTTTTAAATGCAGGATCATCACCGTCTACTAATACTTCAGTAACTATAGTAGCTACTTCTTTATCAATATTTCTTCTTTTTAATTCATCTCTGATAAATCTCTGCAAATGGTAACCTATATATCCCTGACTCATTGCTACACATTCAGTTATCGGCATTTCAGCGAAGCTGGGAAGATTTTTTGTGGCAGAATCCATTGCCAGATTTATCATCCCTACCTGAGGACCATTACCATGGGCAAGTATTACTTCATGTCCTGCTTCAATCAGGTCAACTATAGGTACAGCTGTTTCCTTTACTGCATCTCTCTGTTCTTTAGCACTGTTTCCAAGTGCGTTTCCTCCTAATGCAACTACTATTCTATTTTTCATTATTTCCTCCAAAATTTTGAATTAAAATAAGACTGCCTTTTTTGTGATGTAAGATGTTGTGCAACTCTTTAGGCAGTCCTATGGATTTTATATAAAATGTGCGCTAACACCTAAATAATACTAAATATTCTTATTTTTCAAAAAATCTTGGTTTTTTACCTTCACTAAGAGCTTTTAATGTAGCCACAGGATCTTTTACTTTACTTAAGAACATCATAGCAGCTATGATATATGGTTTATATCCAGCTTCTTTATATAAAGGTACTCTGTATCTGTCGAATACTGATGCTTCTACTTCTCCTTCTTTGCAGCTTACTCCTGTAATATCTGCTGGTAAACAGTGCATGTAAAGAGCTTTTCCTTCTTTTGTTGTCTTCATTAACTCTTCAGTACACTCCCAATCTTTATGGTTAGCATTTTGAGCTAATAATTCTTTTTCTAAAACGTTGATTTCGTCGAATTTTCCTTCTCCGTAAAGATTAGTTCTTTTTTCCATAGCTGCAAATGGAGCCCAGCTCTTAGGATAAACTATATCTGCATCTTTAAACGCTTCAGCCATATTATTAGTTTTTGTGAAACTTCCTCCAGAAGATTGTGCATTCTTTTTAGCCACTTCTTCTACTTCAGGCATTACTTCGTATCCTTCTGGGTGAGCAAGTACTACTTCCATACCAAATCTGCTCATAAGACCTATGATCCCTTGAGGAACTGACAGAGGCTTTCCGTATGACGGAGAATATGCCCAAGTCATAGCGATTTTCTTTCCTTTTAAGTTTTCTACCCCGCCGAATTCATGGATAATATGTAACATATCAGCCATACTTTGAGTTGGGTGATCTATATCACACTGTAGATTTACTAAAGTTGGTCTTTGCTCTAACACACCGTCTTTGTGTCCTTCCTGAACAGCTTGTGATACTTCCTGCATGTAAGTATGTCCTTTTCCAATATACATATCATCTCTGATACCGATTATATCAGCCATGAAAGAGATCATATTTGCAGTTTCTCTTACTGTTTCCCCATGAGCAATCTGTGATTTTCCTTCATCAAGATCTTGTACTTCAAGTCCTAAAAGATTACAAGCACTTGCGAAACTAAATCTAGTTCTTGTAGAATTATCTCTGAATAATGAGATTCCTAATCCGCTGTCAAATACTTTTGTAGTAATGTTTTGCTCTCTTAAGTTACGTAAAGCGTCAGCTACTGCAAAAACTGAATTTAATTCGTCTGTTGACTTATCCCATGTTAAAAAGAAATCGTCATTCAGCATTCCTTTGTTATCTAATTTTTCCAATCTTGCGATTATTTCTTCAAATTGTTTCATTTTATCCATTATTAATTTTCTCCTTTTTTATTTTTATTTTATTATCTATCCAACTCTTCATAATCCTTTTTATTTATTATATAATCACCCTTTTATATAATACTGTATTACTTTGTATAAGTTGACGGAATTGCAGCGTACATAGCAGCACATACTACTAAGTCGTCTTTCCAAGTTTTTTCATTTGGAGCGTGAGCCTGAGCTTCTGCACCTGGTCCAAAACCAATACAAGGAATTCCGTTACGTCCCATGATAGAAACACCATTTGTAGAGAATGTCCACTTATCAGTTAACGGACGAGCTTTTCTCATAGCTTCTGTTTCTTGTGAACCTATACGAGTATCTCCGTAAAGTCCTTTGTAAGCTTCTTCTAAAGCTATTGTAACTTTGTGATCCTGAGGAATTACCCATGTAGGGAAATAGCACTCTATTGGATAAACAAGTCCTGTGAATGACGGACGAGAATATTCGTACATTGATACTTTTACGTCATTTCCGTATTTCTTAACATTTGGTAAGTTACGGATTTCGTCAAGACAGCTTTCCCATGTTTCACCGGCAGTCATACGACGGTCTAATGAAACTGCACAAGAATCTGCTACTGCACAACGGCTTGGTGAAGTAAAGAAGATTTCAGAAGTAGTAACTGTTCCACGTCCTAAAAACTGAGCTTCTTTCCATTGCGGATTATTTTTTTCATCAAGCATTTTTGCAAGACCTTTTATGTCTTTATCATCTGCTGCATTTTCGTTTAGGGCACGGATGTCCTGAAGAATGTCAGCCATTTTGTAGATAGCGTTATCTCCACGTTCTGGAGCAGAACCATGACAAGATACACCTTTAACATCTACACGAATTTCCATACGTCCACGTTGTCCTCTGTAGATACCACCATCAGTTGGTTCTGTAGAAACAACAAATTCAGGACGAATTTTGCTTTCTTTGATCATATATTCCCAGCATAGTCCGTCACAGTCTTCTTCTTGCACTGTTCCTGCTACTAATACTGTATATTTATCGCTTAGCATTCCTAAGTCTTTCATGATTTTAGCACCGTAAACAGCTGAAACTATTCCGCCAAGCTGATCAGAAGTTCCTCTTCCTCCGATACTTTCGTCATCTTCATATCCTTCATACGGATCAAACTTCCAGTTAGTTATTTCCCCTATACCAACTGTATCTATGTGTCCGTCAAAAGCTATTAAAGTTTTCCCTGTTCCCATGTACCCAAGTACATTTCCCATAGGATCAATTTCAGCTTTATCAAAACCTAATTTTTCCATTTCTTCTTTGATTCTTCTTGAGTGACCTTCTTCGTCAGCGCTTTCTCCGGGTATTCTTATAAGATCCCTAAGAAACTTAGTCATGTCAGCTCTGTACCCTTCTGCTTTTGCCTTAATTGCATCAAAATCCATTTTAATAACCTCCATATTATATTTAATTATTTATCTAAAATCAGATAGCCCGCTATCCATATTTTATTTACTGTTCTTATAAATCGATACTCGGTACGTCTCCGTCCCAAACTATAGACTTGTACTTATCAGGATCTGTATCTCCCTCTGTACTAAATAGTAATATTCTTGAATCCTTATTTAAATTCAGTTTTTCTCTTAATTCTTTATATCTTTCATCTTTCATAAGCAGTGCTACTACACCTAGTGTAACAGCTCCAGATTCACCTGATGTTACCTGCTGATCACCTTTCATAGGAGCTCCAAGCATTCTCATACCTTTCGCAGCTACATAATCAGGACATGATAAAAATGCACTTGCATAGTTCTTTAATATTTCAAAACCGATTATATTCGGTTCTCCGCAAGCAAGTCCTGCCATTATAGTCTGCATGTCTCCGCCTACGTTTACAGGTTTTCCGTCTCCCTGAACTGCTGATTCGTAATAGCAGTTAGCAAGATCAGGTTCTACTACTACAGTAACCGGAACATTATCTTTGAATACAGAAGCGAAGAAACCTTGTACTGCTGCTGCAAGCGATCCTACACCTGCCTGTATAAAGATATGAGTTGGTCTGTCTACACCGGATCTTTTCATCTGCTCCAATGCTTCAAGAGCCATAGTTCCGTAACCTTGCATTATCCACACAGGTATGTCTTCGTAACCTTCCCATGCAGTATCCTGTACAACCACTCCATTAGTAGCTTCGGCATTTTTAGCGGCAAGTCTTACGGCGTCATCATAGTTCATATCAGTGATACTTGCATCAGATCCTTCTGCCTTTATATTATCAAGTCTTATTTGTGATGACCCTTTAGGCATATATACTACTGATTTCTGCTTTAATCTGTTGGCAGTCCAAGCTACACCTCTACCGTGATTTCCGTCTGTTGCTGTGTAAAATGTTATATCACCCAATTGTTTTTTAGTTTCATCAGAAATAAGCTTATTATAATCTAACTCTGATATATCTTTTCCTAATTTTTCTGCCAGGTATTTCGCCATTGCAAATGACCCGCCTAACACTTTAAACGCATTCAGACCAAATCTGTACGACTCGTCTTTTACATAAATACCCCCGACTCCTAATTCTTTTGACAGATTTTTCAGGTCTGCAAGTGGAGTTTCCTCATATTGCGGAAAGCTTTGGTGGAAGTTTTTTACTTTTATTATTTCTTCCTCTCCTAATATTTTTATACTTTCCTCTTTGTTTGATTTAGGCATTGTATTCATACGCCATCTGATTTCTTCCATTGTCTCTGGTATTCCCCTCTCTAAAAGATATTTTTTTTATTAACTTTATATTTAAATCAGTATTTAAAAATACTAACAATAAAGTACTTATTTAGTACGTTAGATTGAGTATACACCGTGTATTTAACGGTATGCAATTACCATTGTTAATTTTTTATTTATCTTCATAAATAGTTATTATGAAGATAAATAATTTTTATATAATCTAGTACCTTTTCCTGTCTGCATACAGATACAGAAGTAAGGAGGCACAAGTATTCCGACTTTGTTATGATGTTTATTTTGAATTAGTGTTGGATAAAACTGTCTGTAACATGGTTATCTGAATAAAATTGATTTTTCCTGTTTCTCTATTACAGTTCCTATTATGTGTGACTTGATTTCGAGTTTGTTTAATTCTTCCAGCATCTTTTCGGCATCTTCACTGCTGCATGATACCAAAAGCCCGCCTGATGTCTGCGGATCAAATACAATATTTCTTAAGTATTCGGGAATATCGGTAAATTCATACTTTCCTTCCAGATACTCCATGTTATTGAACATACCGCCGGGAACTAATCCCTGATTCGAATACTCTTCCGCTTCTTTTATAAATGGAATTTTTTCTTTGTGCAGTTCTATTGTTACACCTGAAGAACTGGCCATCTCATATGAGTGCCCCATAAGTCCGAATCCTGTAACATCTGTACAGGCAGAAATATTATATTTTCTTATTATTTCCGAAGAATATTTATTTAAAGTCGTCATTGATTTAATAACAGCTTCTTTAGAATGGTCTGATGCCTTTCCGCCTTTCACTGCAGTGCTTACTATTCCTACACCGAGCGGTTTTGTCAGTATGAGAACTTCTCCTACTCTGGCACCATAATTTTTTAATACTTTGTCAGGAGAAATTATACCTGTTACCGCCATACCGTATTTAGGCTCTTCGTCCTCAATAGTATGGCCTCCTACTATAATTGCACCGGCCTCTTTTGCCTTATCCAGGCCTCCTCTTAAAATCTCCCCTAATACTGAAAGGTCAATACGATTTGGAAAACAGACTATATTCAGTGCTGTTACAGGATCTCCCCCCATTGCATAAACATCGCTCAAGGCGTTAGTCGCCGCTATTACACCAAATGTGTAGGGATCGTCAACTATAGGGGTAAAAAAATCTACTGTCTGAATTATTGCCATCTGATCATTTAATTTATACACTCCGGCATCATCCGAAGTTTCCATTCCTACAATTAAATTCTCATTGTGTACTTTAGGTAATTTTTCCAGCACTTCTGAAAGCTTCTTAGAAGAAAGCTTTGCTCCGCAGCCACATTTTCTTGCGTATTCCGTTAATTTTATTTCCAATTTTCACACCTCATTCTTTAAAGTTAAAATATATTATCTGCTGTACACTGGCAGAAATCCATGTTTTTTAGCTCTTTTAAACATAATGCTGTATTTTTTTAATATGAATGATCTTTATTTCATTGTACCCTAATTTTTTTATTTGTCAATATGTTTTTTGAATTTTTTTTCACTCATTTCACTATTTTTCATTTCATATTACGAAAAAATACTATAAAAGCCTTTATTTTTGGTATTTCTACAAGTGAACTAAAAAAAATAATTTTTGTATCCAATGAACTACATTTTATTCATTTTTCAAAATTTTATACAATTATTTGAAAAAATCAGATTTTTTATAAATCCGGTGATATATTGTTCATTTTTACAATATTGCTGTAATTTTCGGTATCTTATACCAATTTACTGCTGAAAGAAAGCAAAATCCTGTATTTCCAGTAATTCTTCAAAATAAAAAACTACTGTTGTTTAGCGCTGTAATTTATATAAAATCCTCCTTTCCTTATTCACTTCTTTCCCTTTAAATATAGCACGTATCTGCTCTTTAGTCAATTTACAGATTAAACATTGCAGTAATTTTTATTTAAAAAAATAAAAATAAATTTAATTTTCAATTTTTAATTTTCTTTGTATTCTCTTTGTTATTGATTCTTTTGCAGTTTCTTATATTTTTTTATAAAAATACAGAAGATTCTATATACAAATATATCTTTAAATATTAAAAAAAATAATGTATAATAGGTTCAGAGAAAGTGTTTTTCTTTCCGGAGGTGGGATTATGTTTGAATTATTAATAATTATTAGCGTTCTTATATGGTTTATTATTTTAATGATCGTAAAATTTCATGTCAGAAATAGAAATAAACCGACTATGCTGGAATTAGCCCTTATTTTTATGCTTACTATACCGTTAATCGGCTCATTCCTGATACTATGGTAACGTATTGCTATAAATCTGAAGAGACTGTTTAATATAGGATTTTTCGGGATAAATTTATCCGGAAAGTATATTTCAAACAGTCTCTTTTTTTCTTACAAAAGTATAGTAAGTTACTTTTTATCAATAGATTTGCGTATTTCAGAGAAAAGTGCTATTATATCATTATAATAAATTTTAATTTTTAAATAATTTTTTACACAAATATCAGGGGAGGTATTTATTATGAATGAATTTAAGGAAAAAGATTTACTTTTTCATTTTTTGGAAAGCATATATGAAAACAACACTGATAATTCCTCTATTGACAGAATAGAAAAAAAGCTTTTTGATAAACTTAATGCAGTAAAAAAGACAAAGCAGATAACCAGTCCTGATTTTGAGGTTATTACTGATCTTATTCATGAATTATGCGGTGAAATAAAGTATCGTTATTTTATTCACGGCACCCACGCCGGAAATGTTATTGACGAATTCTCCGACTAAATCATATTACTACCTTCTATTAACATAAATATAAAAGAAGTCTTTGTCTGACTTCTTTTTTTGATATATGATATTTTGAAAGCCGTTTTTTTTTAATTATTATGTATTTTCTCCCCTTTTAATCTTATATCTTCTTTGGATTCAATAACCACTGACTCTTCTTTTCCTTTCAAAACGAGATTTCTACCGTAAAGAAGCAGGTCTTCCAAAGCCTCTATCCCCATGATACCGTCAGAAACTGCAATATAGCTCTGCGTTCCCCTGTGTATTATTTTATCAGCTTCTTCTATAATATCCGGCGATTCCAGTTTACAGGATTTTCCTGATAATATACTTATTTCATTTTTATCAATTACCATATTAAAATCCCCTTCATTTATATGAAAGTTTCTTTTGGTATGATCGCTGAATCTTCCGCTTCCTGTATTATTCACACTCCAGTTTACACGAACGAATTTCTCTTCTTCATTCGGAAAAAAGACATCTACTATGTCACCGATTTCTGGAGTACAAAAAAGACCAGTGTTAGTGGTACTGTAAAAAACACTGTACGGAATGGTAAATCTCTCAAAACCATAGTCTTCATAGCTCTTCCCCAGCTTTGCAAGGCCCTGCGAAAATAATACATGCATAACGGCTATATTATCCTTTTCAAAGACTTTTTCCACTTTTCCTTCTATTACACATCCTCTGATATTTATATTTTTTATTCTTTTCAATTTATAATTATCAGGAACCAGTTCGTATTCACCAAGAAAAACGGAATGTCTGAGTTCTGTTTTCCCGCTTTTTATTATAAATTCATTCTCGCCTTCCAGGGTTTTTATACTTACACTTTCTCCTATATTAAAAACCTGTGTCGAATAAATTTTGTAACTCATCTGTTCATCTTCTCTTATCATCTCATAATCTGTATATTTCATATCTTCGTTTTTAACAATTGTAGCATTAACAAAACCAAATGTAAGTGTCCCCCCATATGTGGACAGTATGCCCAATCCCAGATGTGAAGCTATCCGCACAAGAAACTCCCAGTCAGTCTCCCCGAACTGCACTATCAGATTACCTATAGCAGTCTCCGCCTCATCTGCGAATAATATATCTATTTTTTCATTTTTATATTCTTTTCCTATTTCACTGACAACTTGTCTGAATGTCAATCTGACATCCTGAAAAACTCTGTATTTTTCCTCCCTGTCCATTTTTTCACTTTTCGAATATGCTTCTGCCTCGAATCTTCTGCCTTTGCTGCCGTAGTTTATATATCTCGATCTTTTTATAAAGCCGCTGAAAACTATCACTTTCTCTGTTTTTTTATTTTCATTGCTTTTATTCAGACAGATTTCTATTTTACAGTCTTTTATCTGATTTAGTTCTTTGTACACACTTTCATCTTCTTCTGCTAGTTCTACGCCTAATTTTAGAATTTTATGCTTATTTATATCGCCGTATATAAAAAAATCCCTGATCATACTGCCCTTCATTTCATTTTCATTCAGTATAACGGTCATATCTCCCTTTTCGTATCTCTCAAAATCCATCTCAACCCCCTACTCAATTTTTATTTTATCTCCATTGTAATATTTCTGTTTCAGCTCAAGAATAAATTCACCGTTTCCCTTTTCAATATCAAATTCCTGCTCAAAATTCCTTACATACATATTTTCAAACAGCAAATCCATTGTTTTATCATTACCCAGATTTATCTCCATTATCACATCTTTATACTCATTGTCGCTTTTATAATCAAGAGCCCACTTTGTAAGTCCGGTGATATTTCTTTTATTATGTTCATAAAAATTACCCGGGTCAAATTTTTTAATATCCTGAAATACATTATCATTCAAAAGTTTTAACTTCTCCTGATACGGCTTTTTTATTCCGGCTGTACTGCTCTCGGAGTTGTTATTTCTATACTCTTCCAGCACAGAATTTATCTCCGTAAAAGAGTCTTCTCCATCTGATTCTTTCAATCCCGAAAGCATTTTACCCCTTATTCTCACCACTACCTCGCTGTCTGTATTTGCAAAGTTCCTGTACTCAGCTGTTCTTGTTCTGTATTTCACTGAAATTATTTCATCAGAAGTTAGTATCATTCCATCCTGATTATTTTCGTCACTTTTATTATTGAATATACTGATTTTAAAATTCATTTTTTCACCCCGATATTTTAAAAATTAATATTAATAAACTGCCATACTCCCGATTACCAGCGTTTCTTCCACGCCCAACACCCCAAAATGATACTCATAAAAATATTTCGGCCTAAGTCCGAGGGGTATGAACAATTCGTTAATAATTCCGGTTACTTTTCTTGTTTTCATATCTTTTTTATGCCCCAGATAAATAACTATATTTTTATCTGAATATTTATTATCATACACAATTGATTCAGGAAAAAATTTCTTTATGATTTTTTTCAGGCATCTAATCTGGTTTCTTCCTTCGTTAAATTCCAAAAATACCTCTGCTATACTGAGTTTTTCTTTCATATTCAAAAATGAAAAGTTATTTTTCACCTTTTCTCCGACAACTCCATCTTCTATATTTCTCACTATTTCCTTACAATAAAAATCTTTCTTGGTCTGTCCCTCATATAGATCAAAATTCCCTAATAAATGCAAAGTGATATTCAACAGGCTTTCTTTAAGATTTTTATCCTCTGCTGCTGTATCCGGATTTAGCAAATAACTGTAAATATCATCAAATCTGAAAAAAGGATTTGTTTCTATCTGGTATTCCCTGCTGTTTTTTTCAGATATAATGTCATTTATATTTTCCGGATTCAGTTCGAAATAAGGCGATATCATACGACTTTTTACGAATTTTATTTTCTCATTTTCAATGCCGTTATCATTTACCAGTAAAGACCAGATATACTGAAAACTCTCATTATTAGATTTCCCTTCCATATTCCACCCCTATACAGTTATATTCATGAAATTTCAGCTGAAGTTCTGACATTATAAAGCTCAAAAGATCTTCTGTGAGATAATCCCGTTCTTTTATTTCAAAATATATATAAAGATTTTCCTTTCTTCCTTTCAGCTTGAACTCATCTGTTAAAAAACTGTTCATATCGTAACATTCCAGTGTGTTTTCAAGTTCTTTATCAGTCATATAATAATCTTTGAATATAATTTTATTTTCCAATGCTTTAAAACTTATTATTATCCTCTTTACTTCAGCTTCGCTTCTCATTTTCACATCTGACTCTGCTCTTATTGAATTCAGAAAATTATAGTCTTTTTCATTATCTAAAAGAGGAAATTCCGCATTTTCAAACCTTTTTTTATTTACATTCTTTTTTATTATCCATGTTTTCCAAATACTGTTCTCTTTATTATCAGTTATTACATACAGCGTTTCCTGTTCTTTATAACTTAAAAATATGTGATCTTTCGGGTAAATGTACACATCTTTTTCATTATTCAGCTTTATCATATGCTCATAATGAATTCTGTCTTCTGTGGGTCTCACAAGGTGTGTTCCTATTATGTCTCTTTCTTCTATATTCCATACAAGTATCTGATCATCATATACACTGCTGTCCAGTTCCTCAAAGTCCACATATACCTTAAAATCCTCAATTTTTGAAATTTCAGCTTCCATATCAGGATTCTCATCTGTCTGAACCACTTTATACATTTTCATTGCATAAGCTGTATTAAATGTTCTCCAATTTATCCCGTTTACATCGAATACTTCGTGAAGTTCATGCATCTTCTTCAAAAATCTTTCATCAGGAACCAGTTTCACATTTATATCATAATATTTTTTATTTCCTACAATGTTCGCCTCGAATATTCTGCCTTCCAGTTCCTTTAATTCCGAATATGATTTTTTTATAAACACTGTTTTTAATATTCTCTCTTTATCCGTCAGCGGTTCCAGCCTGTTATCAGTTAAAGCTGCTTTGTTCAGTACAGGATACAGAAAATCTTCATACAGATAGTAATTTTTTTCCGGTATCAAAGCGCTGTATATAGTTGTTTCCTTCTCTTTTACCTCTACTGAATTAAAAATTCTTCTCTCAAACTCTTTTTTTCTGTCTTCCAGTTCATCGACAACCATCTGAAAAGTAATCAGTGAAGTCTTTCTATACGTTTCTCTTTCTTCTGCATTCATATTTTTCAGTTCATTATCTATAAGGTTTTGCAAATATCTCAATTTCCGCCTCCTTTTCTGCTTTCTCATAACAAATTACCTTTTTAAAAGTTTTGAAATGATTTTGAGCATGTTTCATAAGTTAATTAAACTAATGACTTTTTTAATCTGTTCTTTTGACCTCATATTCTTCATTTTCAAGATTTGGTTTTAACCCGCAGTATTTTCTGAGCCTGACAATGTTATTGTAAAACTTTACTTTTTCATCATATTTGTCTGTAAAATACTCCCAATACTCTCTGTTGTTGGTATTTCTCGGCACAAAAAAACGTATTACTCTCAAAAGAACTCCCTCCAGCGAATATTTTATTTTGTCTTTATTTAAAACTGCAGATTTATCTGTTTTTACCAATAATTCCAAACTTCTGACTGCTTTGTAAAACTTTTTTTCTTCAATTAATATTTTTGTTTCATTTATTAATTTTAATAATTTTTCTTCTTTTATTTCGACTTCTTTTTTGAGATTCTCAAATTTTTGAAACTCTGTATTATCAAGCTCCGAAGACTTTATCTGTGTTTTTTCTTGTATTCTTTTTTGGGCATGTTCTTCTGTTATTGATTCCAGTGTTGGTTTCTTCTGTAAATTTGAAACATTATTTTCTCTTTCTTGTTTTGAATCATTAATTTTACAGATATTTCCTTCGTTTTCTGTACTTTCTTTGTTTTCTGCTGATTTTTTTGATAATGTATACTCTCCAGAGCTTTGTATAACTGCTTTCTGTTCTTCAATTTTTTCAGTTAAATTTATGTTTTCATACGGAGCTTCGATAACATCAAAGTCATTCAAATCACTATAAAGTTCCTTACTTAATTCTTCGGATTTTTTATGTACATTTTCTGTTTCTGAGTTTGACGTTTCTGAATTCTTTATATCACCTATATTTTCTGTATCTCCTATATTCACTTCTCCATCTTTTAGTTCTCCTAAAGAAACTGTTTCCCCATAAACATGTACTTTATCTAATAAATCAAAAAATTTATTAATTTCAGTATATTTTGTATTTTCATATTCTTCCTGTATTTCCCAAAATTCATCTTTGTACTCTTCTCCATATATTTTTTCTAAAAATGAATTTAATATTCTCCCTTTGAACCTATCTCTAATTACTGATGTAAATACTATTTCACCATATAAATCCGATATTTTTATTCCTAAATCCATTCCTTCAATATTTCTGTTTATTTCATTCAACATTTTTTCTCTATCTTTTTTATTTTGATTCTTCAGATTATTCAAAGTTTCTTTTTGTGTCCTTATGTATTCAATAAATGCTTTTGCTATTTCCAAAACCTCCTTCCCCTAAAAATCTATGTTATTCTTTTTTTCAGATATGTTAATTATTTTTGCTATTTTTCACCTTTAAATATTCACTTTCTGAATTTTAATAAACATTATCCAGCGGAATTTAATGATTTTTTATATCCTCGAGTATCCACTTATCCTGTGCTGTTTTCTTGAAGTATACTTTTTCTTCATACTCTTCTGTTATTTTGGCATTTGCTATGTCAAAATTCATCTTTCCTTCTTCTTTGTATAAAATATGCTTTAATGTGATCAAAAGTCCGTCTTTTATATCTTCTTTATGTGAAATATAAGTTTTAATTACTAAATCTTTTTTCAGTTCTGGAGAAGTTTTGAATAATTCCCCAAAATCCTCCATGTCCTGCTGGACATAATATTTTTCATAAGATGAATCAGCATCCCATGCATAAATATCATATAAATAGCCTAAAACAGCCTCGTCACTTTTAGAAAGCAGATATTTAGGTGATTTGTCCTCTTTTTTTAAGACATATTTTCCTTTTTCAAAAGTATAATATTTTATTATTTTTTCTGAAACAAGAAATTTTTCAGGTGTATGTTCAGTATCAACTATATCTTGGATATAATTATTAGTTTCGACTTTCAAATCATAGTTATCTTTCCCTTTTTCTTTATTAAATTCATAATTATCCACTCCAACTTTACATAAGAAAGAACAGTAACTATGCTCTGCCACAGAAAAAAGCCGGATCATCTTATTTTTTTCAGGAGTGAATTCAAATACTGTAGAATTAGTATGCTCACTATCTTTTGAGAATGTTACGGTTATCTCCATGCCGTCAGTTCCATCACCCACAGAAATAAACTTCATATTCTCGTCACCTGTAAAAATGTCTATTCCTAAGCTAAAACCTTCAATTTCTCCCTTATTTTTCAAAATGATATTTTTATCTTTTAGTATTTCAAAAACAGCATAATCAAATTCTCCTATATTACCATTATAGTCAAGGACTTCTCCGTTTTCATCTGCTTCTTTGGATTCCAAAAAGACAAATATTTTGTTTCCGATTACTTTATACCCTGCTATTTGTGTTCTTTGATAGCTTTTACCTTTACTCTTTCGCAGGACAAATTTTTTTGAGTCAATATCTGTATAAATCTTTTCATTTTTATATATTTTATTTAATATAGTTTGATCATTGAATGTAAATGATGAAAATGCGTTTATAAAAAACAGAATAC
This sequence comes from Sebaldella sp. S0638, assembly GCF_024158605.1. Taxonomy (NCBI): domain Bacteria; kingdom Fusobacteriati; phylum Fusobacteriota; class Fusobacteriia; order Fusobacteriales; family Leptotrichiaceae; genus Sebaldella; species Sebaldella sp. S0638. The sequence goes on from NZ_JAMZGM010000002.1 coordinate 107,339, forward strand.
ATAAAATGCAAATAACCTTTTTCATGATGACCTCCCTGTTTTATTAATATCTGATATTTATGATTTTCACTTTTTTTAAATTATTCAATGGTATTTCATGGATTTCGCGTCTAAATACATATTCTTTTTATAAAATCTACTTTACCTGTTTTTCAAAAAATATATATAACCTTTTTCATATTCTTCTATCATATCTGCCTCCTTTTTTTCATCTGTAGTCAGACTTTTTTCTTTCCAAAGAGTTCTCAATTTTTCATGAACTCCATTAAATACTTCTATTTTATACAATTTTTCTGTAGATAAATACACACGATGTACCTGTAGTTTAGGAGTAATTCTTAAAATTTTTGCTATTAAATTGCCATTTTTATCGTATTCTTTTATAATTCCTTTTGGTTTTAATGGTGTTCTTTCATCAAGTATTTCACTATTCACAGGATCTGTTCTTACATTTTCATATTCTTCAACAACCATAAAAGTACCAAGATATTTATAGTTTTCTATTCTTTCAAATGAGTATACTGTGGTTTTATTCTCAAAACTATGATACCTCACAGATTCTATATCATAAGTCTTAAGAATTCGTGTCAAAATTTCTCCTTTATCTGTAGTAAGTTCAAAATCAGCAACGATATACCTCCCATCTTTTGATCTTCCATAACTTTTCCTCACAAAAAATGGAAGAATTCCATCAGCAACATCGAGTCTTTCAAATCTATCCTTTGATATTTCTGGTGAATAATACAGCATTGTAAAAACATTAGAATCAACATCTTCCCAGCCACAATAATAAAACTCTATTTTTCCATTATTCCAGTCAATTTTATCATTATCCAAAATCTGACTTTCTATTCTTTTTATATATATTTTTTTATCTTTTTCAATATCTTTTGAAAAAGACAAATATGCAAAAAATATTATTAATAAAATTATTATTTTTTTATTTTCTTTTATTATAATCACCACCCATATTAGTTTTTAAGTTACTACTTATGCTATACTTCATTATCATATCTTATTATTCCATTTACTATTCCTTCAATATATTCAGGAATTTTTTAAAAAAAAGTCTCTGTGTCACTCCATGTTGAAATAAAAAAGGGTTCTAACATTATTGCTGGAACACTAGGTATTTCTTGCATTAAGACACCACCACGTCCTCCTTTACAATCTTTTAATCCACGATCTCTTAACCTCAATTTTTTTACAATTTCTTTCTGCATACATTCTGCTAATTTTTTTGTCTGTTCTCTTCCGCTGTGATAAAGCATCTCAGTTCCTTTACCCTCTGTTTCAGCATCATTAAAATGAAATTCTAATACTATAACCTTTTTATATGTTTTTTTCAATTCTACAGCTATTTTATTTAATGTTTGAGCATGATTAGTTATTCCATTTGTTCTATACGCCAATATGTCACCATTTATATTGTATTTTTTCATAGCTGGTATCAGATAATTTTTAAGTAATATATCATTAGTTTGAAATTCCACAATTTTAGTATTCTCTATGTATTTTATTGATGACGGCGGAGAATAGCTAATATCAAAAAAACCATTTGTTATTTCAGTGTTTTTATCCCACTTTGAAACACTCCCCGGATCATAAGTAGTTTTATTCCTCATCCCATGCCCAACTGATAATATAACAAATATATCCCTTCCTTTGTTACTATTTGGACATCTATCATCTTCCAAACAAGTTCCTTTTTCATTTTCTTTTGGCTTCTCCCCCTCCCCTTTCTTCACCTGCACATCACCACTCTCAGGCTTACTCCCAAGATCAGGCATACTCAACCCATTCCCCGGGCTATCCCCACCAGTATTCACAGTAGTTCCATTAATAATATCCAGCAATTTGTCTCCTACTATCATACCTTGATGTGATCCTAAACCAACCGGCTTTCCATTTCTGTTTCCAATCGTCCCTTGATGATTGGAATTCCCTTGCCTATCTGAAACACCTGTCATATGGTCATTCCCCGGATTAATAACACCACTATGACCATTATTAGAGCTAAGCCCGCCAGCTGTATGACCAACGCGAGAATTATTATTCCCAGAGTTCCCGCTGCCCAAAGCAGCTTCTCCACTTACCGCCTCTTGCCCAGAAACAGAGGTTCCCCCATGATTCGCATTCCTTTCCACTTCCCCGAAAGGACACCCTGTAACAGATTTCATTTTCTCTCTAATCTTCGCCAATATTGAATTCCCAGTTGGTACTTCTTCTATGAGTTGATATAACTCATACCCAATCCTGTCCAATGTCTGAACATCCACTTTTGTCTTTATTTCCTGACTCTTTTTAATTTGCCTTTCCTGTATCTTATCATATGTCTCATAATTTGATACGCCCCCAATATTTGGATATGTATTTCTCTTTCTTTTCTCCTCTGCCTCTTTCTGATTTATTTCTTTCTCTATTTCTCTTAATGTTTTCTCATCTGTCTTTTCTCCCATTGCCGCTTTCAAATACCCATAAACAATACTTCCAAACCTGCCGGTATCATAAAATTTCCTTTTATCAAAATCACAGGCCGTATCTCCATACTTCTGATAAACTCCCTTAACATCTTTTTTAGGTACCGACATATTTTTAGCTTTACTATTCGCACTTTCCGCTGCAGCGTTAATTTTCCCCATTAGCAACAAACGCCTGTCTCTTGCAGAATTCCTCGAAGCAATTCTCTCTTTATCTCTGATTCTCGCTTCAAAATCATCATATCTTCTCTTAGCTTCCTTTATAGTTGCCTTTTTCAAAGTTTCGCCAAAATAATCTCCGGGTCTGATCCGCTCTTTCTCCGCTTCCTTCCATATGCCATAAAGCCTTTTTCTCTCTGCTATTATAGCGTCATTGTCTTTCTTATACTTCCTATAATTCTGGCATTCCTTTTTCAAAGATGTCTGCATAAAATTCTTATTTATTGCAACACATATCTCCAAAAGCGACCTGTAACCACAGTCCACTTCCCTTTTACTAGGCTTGGTATTCAGAGTATTTGTTTTAGCAGTCCCCACTGAAGCCGAAGAACTACCGCCTTTACCTGAGTTCTGACCCTTACTCTGATTCTCGTTTTTTCCTGCCGCAGAAGGCTTTACAGGAGCAGGCTGTGACTCTCCCTGTTTTTGTCCCGGATTGTCTATGCTGATAATCCCGCCATACTTGCATTTTATTGTAGATATATCCAAAAGAGCAGGTACCCCGCCGACCTCGGCATCAGTATTTTTTTCCCACATATCCAAAAGTTCCGGCTTACACGCTGAAGCTGATTTGCAGCTCCTAAACGGCAGTATATTTTTATCTTTGATATTTGCCTGTTTACCGCCGCGCAGAATCACACTGTCTCTGCTTACATTTATTCTGCTTATGCCCTCACCTAATGTACATTTCAAAATACAGTTTTCATTCACATAAAACTCATCTGCAGGTGTAATAATATTTTTCAAATCATAAAATTCCCTGTAAAAAGAGTACAAATTCATGGAATCTTTTCCTGCGGCATAATCTCTTAACTCTTTCACATCAGGAAAATGCCCCGTAATTATTCCCCTGTCTCTGCCTGCTGTTTTCCCGTCAGTATAATCACCATAATTATCAATTATCAGATTATGTATTTTTCTTATATGCTTTATTTTATTTCTCTCTTTGGAATTTATCCATATATCAAGCATTGTGGTAATTCGCATATCTTTCCCAAGCTTCTCAAGCTTGTCATACATTCCCTTTCTATCGGGATGAGGCAATTCAATTCTTCCAAAATTTTCATCATACCATAAAAAATAATTCCTCAATATATTGCTGTCACGATATTTATGCCCGTCAAAATATTTCTCTTCTTTTTCTCCTTTAAATCCCGTTTCCACCTTTATAAATTCCATTAAAAGATTATCCAGAAATCTTCTTGCCAAGGGATATTTTCTTACACTGTTTTCATCCACAGAAAAACTTTTTCTATGTTCTCCTGCCATTTCAAGTCCTCTCAGCAGATTTTCACTTCTCATTTTGTGAAAATACTCTTTTTCCTTTTTGGGAACCCGCAGAAGAATTTCATCTATATCCTTTACTCTCTCCATATATTTGTCATATTTCTCAGGAAGATTATATTTTATAACCGGTTCTTCTTTTTTCTTACCTGGGTCTTTAATTAGCTGTGCTATCTGAGCAATTTGAAATTCTCCGGTTTTCTTGTTTTCAGTATAATGAACATCGGGAAATTTCACATATTTTGCAGCAAATTTACTAAATACATATTCAAGTGTTTCAAGCTGTCCCATTTTCGGAATAGGATAATAATACATGTAGTATGCCACATCCTGTATTCTCAGCAGCTCACTTTTTTCATTACGTCCCCTCAGCACATCAAAACCGTACTGCCTCACTATATTACCCGGCTTGTTACCGGCTTTTGTAGCTTTATCATATAGAGCGAGCATTATATTTATCTCTTCCTTATTTTCCTCAAGTATGGTTTTCCCGGTTTTACTCTCTACATATTTAATATAGTCACCATTATATAAATCAGGATTTATAAATTTTTCCTCAAGCCTCTTTATTACAGCTTCCTCTGCTTCCACATAACCTGCAGCAGGAGGCTGTTTTCTCATTGTTTTATCTTCTTTATAAAATTCCGTATCCCATACTTCCTCGTATTTCTGCCCTTTAAATTCATATATACCTTTTTCTTCTTTCTCCGGCACTTCCTGTGATACTGCAGCAGTACTTGTTTTATTACTTCCTTTATTCATCTCTTCTTTCAAAATGATCTCGTCTTTGAATGAATCATTTTTTACTACTGCTATATTATCCAGCCGGCAATTATCCTTATGACCGCAGATCATTGATAAATCATGACCCTTTAATTCTTCCATATAAACTAAAACCATGGTTCCGTTGCCATCTGTAGGTATTTTTCTCCCTCCTGACGATAAAAAAATCCCCATTCCACCCTGACCGGTCAAATGACTTCCAGCAAGAAGTCCGGATATTGTTATAAAAAATTTTTTCCCTTTTGGGTTTCCTAACTTTTTATTTTTCCCGTTTTTAAGTACCCTTAAAAGAGCTTCTCCGCCTTTAGAATTCCCTCTGGTATCTGTATATACCGCATGCGGATGTACTGTTATCTCCTTACATACATAATCCATGATGCCCTTTTTAGTATGCTTTTTTAGATATGCATCCAGATAATCCCACCTTTTTACCATGGATTTCATTATCAAATCATCTTGTGCTGCCGGATTTCCCAAAAAATTCTTTCTGCTCTGTATCCCCCATTTTTCTCTGGCTTCTCCAATATAACCCATACTGGAACTGTACCAGTTCAAATCTTTCATAATATCTCTTCCGACCTGATACTTTCCCATATATCCATATGAATTAAGCAGATTATAATTATTCGTACTCTCATGCTGACCCAGTTTGTCAAAAAATTCTATTGCATCTTCATTAAGTTTTTTACCTTTATACTCAGTGTATACCATATAACCCCTTTCAATATAGTTTACTTTATTTATAAGACAAAAAATGATGCTTTTGGTATAATTTTCCAACCATATATATTTACCTAATCTTAGCATATCAATAATCATTTTTCAATATTTTTTAATAACTAAATTATATTTTATTAATAAATAAAAATAAGAACATTCATTCTATTTTTATTTTAATGGTATAAATATATAAAAATTACTAACAAATCAGACAAGAGGACAGAGTGTATTTCTTACTGTAAGATGATTAAAAAAAATAAATACAAACATTAAAAAAATTATTTTATAAAATAAATCAAATAAAAATTTTTTTGCATTTTTATTCCTAAAGTTAGTGCAAAAATAGATTTTATCATTTCTTTACTTTGAGAAATTTTAAGGTAATATATTATTGTTCAGAACAAATACATAATTTCATTTCTACACAAATAAAAATATTAATAAAACAAATATTAAAATTTCAAAAAAACATATCCGGAAGCATACACATATACAAATAAAATCTTCACAGCAAAATTATTTATATTAACAGGGCCCTTTATATAAAAAAACTATTTTAGGAGGAATGATAATGTTAGTTAACATGAAAGAAATTCTGGAAACAGCAGAGAAAAACCAATATGCCATAGGATGTATAAACACACCTAATGTAGAGACTATAAGAGCTGTCATAGGTGCAGCTGAAGAGCTTAATACTCCCATTATTATCGATCATGCACAGGTGCATGACCCGCTTATACCTATTGAAAGAATAGGACCTGAAATGATTGCATATGCGAAAAAAGCTAAAGTTCCTGTATGTGTTCATCTTGACCATGGAAGTGATTATAACTTTGTTATGAGAGCAATAAGAGCGGGATTCCCTTCTATTATGTATGACTGCAGCGAACTCCCGTATGAAGAAAACCTGAAAAACGTAAAAGAATTTACCAAAATTGCCCATAATCTCGGTATTACCGTCGAAGCCGAAGTTGGTATCATGGCATCTTCAGAGGAAGATTCACACGGCGGAAAAGCTCTTACGAACGAAGAAATCAGAAAATATTTTACAGATCCTAAGCAGGCTGCGGAATTCGCAGAAAAGACAGGATGTGATGCTCTGGCGGTTTGCTTTGGTACTATGCACGGGATTTATGCCGAGCCTCCTAAATTAGATATCACAAGAGTAACAGAAATACGTACTGCCCTGCCGGAAAGCTGCAGAGTGGTAATGCACGGCGCTTCAGGGGTAGAGTTTACCGAAGTGCAGAAAGCCATTGATGCGGGATGCTCTAAGATAAACTATTATTCATATATGGCTAAAGCCACTACAAAGTTTGTAATGGAAAAAACTGCAGAAATAAACGGCAAAATACCGTATCATGAGCTGCAGGAAGCTGCGTTCGAATTTATGAAAGATTATGCCAAAAATGTCATAAGAGCTTTCAAAAACGGTAAATAACTTACTTTTAAAGGAGATGTACATTTGTGAAAGAAATTAATTTATCAGATGTGATTCCGAACAATCTGGTTATTCTAAATCATGAACCATTTCAAAGCAAAGAAAAAATGTTTGATATACTATCCGAAAAATTTGAAAAATCCGGAATTGTTTCTGATGCCTGTGCATTTAAGCATTCGCTGGAACATCGTGAAACCCTGGGTTCTACATACATGGGGAATCTTATAGCACTTCCCCACGGCAGATGTAAAGAAGTTCTGAAACCGGGAATGGCTTTTTGCAGATGTTCTGATATTTTTCCTTATGAGTCATATAATGAAAAAGGCGACGTCAGATATATATTTATGCTTGCCATATCGGAAAATGACACTTCCAATAATTATCTCCGTATGCTGGCTAAGCTTGCCGGTCTTCTGGCAAAAGACGAGTTCGTAAATTCACTGGACTCTGTTAATGATCATCATGAACTTATGAATTTAATAGAAAATACAAGTACTGATGATTAAATTCTCTGAAATCTAAAAACTTTTATTATACATATTCTGTTTATTTTGACAGATTATGTCACAGGGAGGTATATTATGAAAATTATTGCTGTTACATCTTGTGCCACAGGTATAGCACATTCTTACATGTCTGCCGAAGCAATAAAAAAAGCTGCTAAAGCAAAAGGTTACAGCTGTAAAGTGGAAATTCAGGGAGCTTTGGGAATAGAAAACCAGCTCTCGAAAAAAGATATTGATTCCGCAGACCTTGTTATCCTTGCAAATGATGTAGGTTTGACAAAAGCTGAACGTTTTGAGAATGTTCCAAAGGAAAAAATCAGAAAATTTTCTCCTCATGAAATTATAAAAAAACCTGATATTATTTTTGAATAATAAAATATTTAATAAAAAACTTTGCCTAAAATTGTCTGCAGTGAGAATTAATAAAATGAATTGTAGTTTTTAAATAAGAAAGAGAGGGTAAATGAATGAAAGATAATGTTAAAGAAGTTTTTCATGAATTAAAACAATCCATGCTTACAGGTGTATCATATATGCTTCCGTTTGTAGTGGCAGGAGGTATTCTTATTGCAGTTGCCTTTGCACTGGGGGGAATATATGTTTATGACAGCAAAGGATTTGTAACTGATATGTTTTTCTGGGGGAAAAAGGCATTTGCCATGATGGTTCCCATACTTGCTGCTTATATTGCTTATTCCATTGCTGACAAACCGGCACTTCTTGCAGGGCTTTTCGGGGGAATGCTTGCAGATGACATAGGTGCAGGATTTTTCGGTGGTCTTATAGCCGGTATATGTGCCGGATATCTTGTTAAGGCACTTAAAAAAATTCCTATTCCCATGGTACTAAGATCACTGCTTCCTACTTTGATTATACCTGTTCTGAGTGTTCTTGCCATTGGTATACTTATGCAGTACATTTTGGGTCAGCCCTGTGCATGGCTTAATAAAACCATGGTTACCACTCTTGGCAGTATGAGCGGGAGCAGTCTTATTATCCTTGGAATAATTCAGGGCTGTATGCTCGCCTTTGATCTTGGCGGCCCTATTAATAAAGCCGCTTATGCCTTTGCCATAGCTGCCTTTGAAGCGGGCAACTATGCACCAATGGCTGCTAACTTTATAGCATCAATGATTCCGCCTTTTGCAGTGGGCATCGCTATGCTTATTGCCAAAAAGCGTTTTACCGCAGCTGAAAGAGGTACTACTTCAGGATGTATCATTGGCGGTTTTGCCATGATAAGTGAGTTTGCCATACCATTTGCCGCAGGAAGTCCGCTTTTATACATACCATGCTTTATGGCCGGAGGAGCTGTTGGTGCCACGCTTTCACATCTGTTCGGACTTACTCTGAAAGCACCTCACGGAGGTATGTTTGTCATATTTTTATGTAACAATATTCCGTTATTCCTGCTTTCTCTTGCAGCAGGTACAGCTGTAAGCACAGTTTTAATTCTTTTGTTTAAAAAAGTCCCTGCTGAAGAGTTTGAAGTAGAATAACTAAATATAACAATAGTTACAGACAGCCTTCTATAGCCTGTAAAAACCAGTGTAATTCCTAATTACAGACTATACCGGACTTTCCGTAATTTAGGATAAATTCTTTTGAGAGAGGTTATTATGAGATATAAAGGTGTAATATTTGATCTTGACGGCACAATTCTTAATACTATTTATGATTTGGGAAACAGTGTGAATAAGACGCTTGAAAAGTACGGCCAGCCGCTTCATTCCTATGAAGACTATAAAAAGAAAATAGGATGTGGATTTAAGGATTTAATAAAAAGAAGCTTTCCCGACATGACAGAAGAAATTGTTCTGGAACAAGCTTTAAAAGACTTTCTTGAAATATATGACAGTTCCTATATGAATGATACCAAACCTTATGACGGTATTTGCGAAGTCCTGGAAACTCTCTTGACGAATGGCATAAAAATGGGAGTTAATTCCAATAAAAGAGATGATTATACCAACAAATTAATTGAAAAATTTTTTTCTGATGTAAATTTTTACGGAGTTTTTGGTGAAAGAACTAATACTCCCAAAAAGCCGGCTCCTGATTCTGCGTTGGAAATAGCAGGACTTATGAATCTGAATCCCGGTGAAATTCTTTATATCGGAGATTCTAAAACTGATATATTAACAGGACATAATGCCGGCATGGCTTCAGCGGGGGTTTTATGGGGATTTAGAAATAAGGAAGAGTTTGAGAAAAATAATGCTGATTATATTATAAGCACTCCTTACGAAATTTTAGAATTATTTGATATTTTATAAAAATCCTTATTTGTAATTATAAAGCGGGTTGTACTAAAAGCAGTACAACCCGTTATTTTATAAAATTAATCCGGTAAATTATGTCAATCTATAAATCAAAATACAAAGCGGAAAATCTAATCATCCCACTCCTCATAAATAGAACTGAAAGGATACTCTTCTTCCATTATATTTTTCAAATATTCATCAAAGCTGTTTGCAATAACTCTGTAACTGTCAGGGTCATGTAAATATCGAATTACCTGCCCTTTCACCCCTTTTTTCCCCGGATCAAAATCTATAAAAAGACACGATGTTCCTCCATTATTTATACAATCTGCAAAATTCAGCCATTTGTTATGAGAAATATTTGTTTTTATTCTTTTGTCAAAATCTTCAGCATTATCTTCAATCCACTCTTCCCCATATATTTCCTCAATACTCTGTTTACTGTATTTCTTTTCTGCTTCTCCTAATATCTGAGCACAGGATTTTAGATAATAAGGATATTCTCCTCCGTCAACATCAGAATTTAACACAGGAATTAAAACATATATTCCGTCTATTTCTTCATGATATGTTCCCCGCTTCATTCTCCATAAATCCAGCAGTGACTCCGGACAATCAGAATAAAGACTTTTCAGGCGGGATATTTCATCTTCCGCAGCAGGCGGTATTATCTCGAATTTTTCTATCTGTTCATCTGTCATAAATTCTACCAGACCATCAAAATATCTGTCAGCCAGATCCATTTTATTCCCACCTCTCATAATTTTTATTATTCAAAAAGCATATTATCAAATAACTCGTCTATCCCGCTGGAATCACAGTTATCCCTGTATATTCCGTTAAGATAAAGATAAGCAGCTGTCCTCTTTATCAAAAGATCAATTGTTTTCTCTCCCTGCTCGGCAGCAGAAATATTTTTTGCTTCATACGCTTTTTTTACATCTTCACCAAGTGTTTGCACCACAAAATTCAGTTCCTCGGCTCTTCCTGTATAGTTCGCAGCCCATAGCTGCCTTTCCTTTTCGGGCATTGCTTTACACCTTTTTATCTCGCCGGCTCCGAGCTTTTTGGCTTCTTCCTTAGCATTATTCATAAATTTTACACTTTCAGTGTCTGCATTAACTGCTAAAAATAAACATAAAAATATCAAAAAAATAATTTTTCTCATCTTTCCTCCCTAATACTTAAAGCATCCGCCCAAGCAGGCTCTTTTTATATACTTTCCCCAAATTCAGCCCCTTGATATTGGTATATCCGATATAACAAGTACATCTGGAATACCTGCATCCATCACTGGCTTTTATATCTGCTATATTCTCTTTAAATATATTTCCCAGATTTTTTCTGTCCTGCCAGCATCTGTGCAATATCCCGTTATACTCCATCCAGAATACACTTTCGCCGGTTCTGCACTCACACCCTTTTGACTTATAATTTTCCAGATTTACTTCAAAAAGATGATCTATATTACATAAAAATTCTATATCTTTTTCAGAATAATAATTTTTTTCATCTTTATAAGCATTAACCCAAAAATATGGTCTTGTATTTTTCAGCAGATTCATTTTTTCTTTTAAGCTGAAAATCATATCAAAATTTTCATGAACTCCCACTGTTCCTACAGAAAATTTTATATTTTCCCTGTCAAGAAATACAAGTTTTTCAAAAAAATCCTCAAGTTTAGTTTCGTCTGGATGATATGTTGTCCATAGTATAACCTTATCTTTATTCACATTTTTCAGCCATTTGAGATTTCCGCCAAGATTAGTCTGAACTACAATTTCTGTAATATTATCAAGCTTTGATAACATTGAAATACCTGACTTATAATGGTCAAAATTCAGAATTTCCCCTCTTGGAGCAAGAAAAATCCTGAATTTATCCGTACTCTTTTTCAAAAAATCAGTAAATTTTCTAAAATATATCTTATCCTTTTCCAGATCATCCTTATTCAGCGTATACTTGGAAAAAGGACAGTAACTGCATTTATAGTTACAGTATCTTAAATAATTTCTGTAATAAAGTGTATACTCCATAATTACTCCATAAATTCTTCCATTTTTCTTTTTATCTCATCTGTTATAAATAATGTTCCTATATAATCAGAGTATTTCAAGCCTTTTTCCGACGGGAAAATTCTATTTTTATCCCTGATCAGATATCCTTCATTTATCAGTCTTTCCAGCTCAGGGAATTCCGTTAAAGGATTACTATGAAATCTTTCCGTATAATCCTCAGTGTCAAAACCTGTTATTTTTAATATAGATTTCAAAATATACTTTATTTTCTGTTCTTCCTCTGATAATTTATACCCATATCCCGCAAAATCAAAATTATCCTCTTTAAGGTAATTATCTATTATAGCGTTTATATTTTTATCCTCTACGGCATATTTACCTGAATAGTGTATATTTCCAATATATGACCTTGCACCGCACCCTATTCCGAGCATTTTATTCTCCTGACAGGAATAATCCGGATACAGCTCCTTTTTCATGCTCTTTGCTATAAAATTTCTCATGGAAGTCTGAATATATCCGTTTTCTGCGAGTATTTTCACAGCATTTTCGTACATCTGCCCCATTAAATCATGATCTGCCTTATAATTCTCATATAATTTTGTCTTTTCCCTCACATATAAAGGATATATAAATATTTCCTCAGGCTTACAGCTTATCACCCTGTAGAGCGATTCTTCCCATGTCTGTGCTGTCTGCCCCAGAAGCCCGTAAATAAGATCAAGATTTCTGATTTCTATGCTGCTTTCTTCTGAAAACAATATTTCCAGAGCATTTTCCACATCGTTCTCCAGTTCATTTCTGTATATTCCTTTCAGCTCGTTATCATAAAAACTCTGGATTCCTATACTTAACCTGTTCAAATGATACTTTTTCAAAAGCAGAAAATACTCTTGAGAAAGCGTCTTCGGTGAAGTTTCCATTGAAAAAAAGACCTGTTCAAAATCTATACCAAGATAATTTTCCAATGACATAAGAAGTTTCTCCATTAGTCCCGTATCCAAAACAGTAGGAGTACCCCCGCCTAAAATAACACTGGAAAATCTTGCCCCGTCCTTGTCTGTCCCCAGTATTCCCGGTTTCCCATAAGCCTTAATTTCCTCAATAAGCTTATCCACATACTGCTCTAACCTGTCAGGGGAAAAACATGTCGTGGACATCAGATTACAGTATCCGCATTTATTAGTACAAAAAGGAATGTGGATATAAAGGGATACATTACTGTTATCCCCATTTCCCCATAACTCTCTGATATTTTCCGGTTTCTCGAATTCCCTGTAAGATTTTTTATGCGGGAATGAGTAAATATAGCTGCTGTAAGGATTTATTTTTGAATCATTAATATTTTTCACTAATCCCACCATAAAAATATACTGTTTGTATCTTCGAGACTCTCCGCAATGGAATTTATCTCTCCTGTTCCCTGATCTACTATATCAGGACAAAACTCGTATATATCCTTTGTAAGTTCCCCCAGATCTTCCGGGAGTTTATTAAATTCCAGAACTACTGTATCTGTTTCGGCATGGCTCACATTTACCCCGTATTTTTCATCATACTCTTTTATTTTATTTATGAGATCTTCAGTTTCAAAGCCGTAATTTATTGCGTCTGACTCTGCCATTCTGAGAACATCGTCCCATGTTGTTTTCTTTGTTATTACTAATTCAGAATATCTCTTTCCCTTTTTTATATCTTCATCATTTATTGGTGCAAGAAAATTCGTAGTTCCTATAAACACTGTATAATCTTTTCCCAAAGCAAACTTTATATCCTCGGAAAAATCATACAGATCCTTATTCTCCACCACAGTGGAATATGTATCAGGAATTCTCTTTTCTTCACGTCCAAAATCCACTGTTATAAAATTTCTCAGTTTTTTCCCGGTTATTTTCTCTACTTCTCTAAGTTTTTCCATCTTTATCCCTCCTGATTAAATTTATAGAAAAAAATGTTTATAAGGTACAGTCCACACTACTTCATGGGCAAGGTTATGCCCTTCGAAGCCATCTTCCCCGTAACATGTCCCATGGTCAGATAAAGCTATACAAAATGTTTTGTTTCTCTCCCTCATATGTTCAAAAAGAGGTTCAAGGCACTTATCTACATACCTCAAAGCAGCAGCCTGACTTTCTGTTCCGTCATATTTTGAGGCAAGAATATTTTTCCCGGGATCGTATTCATTCATCCTCTCCTTATACTCTTCAAGATAATAGTAATTAGGCCCGTGAATAGCTGATATATTCAAAAATAAAAACACCCTCTCATCTTTTCCGAGACTTTTCAAAAGCTTCAAAGCCTGCTTTACCTGATATTCCACAGATTTTGGATTAGTAACACCAAACTTCGGGTTCCAGTAGCTTTCAGTAAACATATTCGGCAATACACTGCATAATTCATTACTTTTATTAAAGAAAATCACACCGCCTATGCAAATAGTCTTATACCCTTCTTTTTCCATTGCTTTCACAATATTCGGCGTATCAAAAAAATATATATTTTCATGATTTTTATACTTTAGCATACTGTTTTTCATGGAAAACAAATATTCTCTTTCATTTAACGGCACATATTCAGAAGGTGTAGGCAGAAAGCCTGCAAAAAAACTGTGATGCGAAGAGTATGTATAATCACCGGGACTGTGTCTTTTTTCCCAGCCGCCGGCAGCACACAGATTAGGAAGGTTTCCTGCGAGATATTCCTGTTCCGCTACGTCATATCTGAGAGTATCCAGAGTAATAAAAAGAATATCATCTTTTCCTACTATTTCATTCATATTTATCTGCATTTATTTCCTCTTTTCCTGAGTATTCAAAAATACAGCGTTTTTATAAATAAAGCTGTATTTCCAATTCGATTAATTAATTTTATTTTCTCAAAGCTCTTTCTTTCAATGCTTCTCTTATTTCCGCGTAATATACATTCTCAGGCGAGTCAATAAGATTATGAAACAAATCTCCAAAAGGATTCACATCAATAATATAAGGCTTAAAATTATTAGAGATCAAAACATCTATTCCGGCATATAAAGATTTATCAAAAATCCTCATTACATCTTCTGAAGCTTCTGTGAGAAGTTTCAAATGTTTTTCTTCCATAAATTCACTGCTTTCTTTCCTCATATTTTTCAAATGAAGATTTGTAATAGGACCGGTACTAAGCCGCGAGAGCATATATTCCGCCTTTTTTCCCGCTGCAAAAACTCTTGTATCAAAGCCGTATTTTTCATATGTAAGCTTTGGAAGCCACTTTTCTATATGGGCTCCATTTTCTATAACCCAGTTTATCATATTTTTTATTACATTTTTTTCAGTGTACATCTTTACTCTGTAGGTACTGAAAAATTCCCTTTTTCCGTTTTCTTCGGAATAATTCAGCGAAGTAAATATCTTTTCCTCATCTAACTTTGGATTGTATGAATAAGCAAGCACCCCTGTACTTCCTGATCCACATCTTAATTTTATAAAATATTTTGCTGTTTTATTTTTAACAGTTTCAAAAAAATCATCATAATTTTGAAAATCCCTTGTTCTTTCAGGAAGTAAAAAGCTGTTTTCCGAGCTGGAAAGATATTCATAAGTCGCTTTTTTATCCATCATAATCAAAAGTTCGTCTATATCACACATGAAATATGTATTTTTATAATCATCAGATATTTCCGATATTTTTCCAAAGACATTTTTCACCCCGTCAAACCATACTCCCGGAGCCTTTATTATCTCGTCATTTTTTATCCCTGTTTTCTTCTCCTCAGCTAAAATAATCTCCGCCCCATTACCATACTCCAGAAATTTTCTGTATATTTCGGTATTTTTCTCAGGAGGTTCTATTTTTACAATATTGCTTTTTTCCAAAAATCCCCTGAGAATTTCAGGTTTATTCAGTAAATCCATCCAGTCTAAAACATTGTAAGAATAATCACCGGCTTTTTCAAGACATCCGGCAAATGTTTTTATTCTTCTTCCGTTATTATCCCCTATTATCAAAAAAACATTTTCCATCACTCTACTCTGTTATATAAGGATATCTGTAGTCGTCTTCTTCGTCAAGATCAGCATCACCCTGATCACAGTGTGACTTTATCCCCAGTTCATCCAGTTTTTCCTTCAATTTCTTCAAATGCTTTTTTGAAGCATAGTTATAGTATATATTTAATTCTTTAAGGTGTGATATCTTGTCTATCTCTTCAAAAAGCATATCTACGCCGTCATCACTAAGTGTACCGTAAGAAAGATCAAGTATTTCAAGCTGTGGAAGGATATCTCCTTTCAGCACTGCCTCACATATTTCATCTTCTATGTCGCTGTTCTTCAATCCAAGGTATTTTAATTTCGGAAAATTTTCCTTTTTTGTAAAAGGAATTATATCCTTAATAGTACCGTCAAAACCGTAATTATCTACGCCCATATATATTTCCAAATGTTCCAGCAACGGCAATTCAGCACTTACTATATCACTTAATACCGATTTTCCTGTTCCGCCTGATATGATTTCGATTTTTTTCAAAGTACCGCTTTTCATTTCCTTAAACCTGAGACCGCATCCGCCTTTTACTATCAAAGTCTCCAAATCAAAAGAATTAACCACAGGAGCCAGATCAGTATTCTGTATCCACGAAACCTCACACTCTTCCCATGAGATATCTCCCCAGTATAACTCTTTCAGATTAGGAAATTTTTCCTTGTTATCCACAAGATATTTTACAAGCTTGTCAGGTGCATTGTCATAAGCTGATTCCCACATCCCTATAACCAGTTTTTCCGCATTATATGTACCGTGTTCATCCAGATATGCCTTTACTTTATCAGCAAGAACTACCCCTTGTTCTTCGCTTTCTTCCCAATCCAGATAAAATTTTTCGATATCTTTTTCCATAACATTTATCACTCCCTTAGGTTTAATCTGTTTTATATTATTTTACCACTATAAATGCTTTTTATCAATAATCTATGTTTCATTTTTTTTCTTATTTCTCTTTCGGAACTCCCACGGCGGAACTGGATTTCTTTTACTCCAGAGCCCCTTTCCATCAAATTTTGCTTTTTGCTCATATACTTTATACTGAACATCCTTTGGCGAATATTCTTTGTACCACCATGCATTTCCTTCTTTTACCATAGTTTCATTTATATTTTCTCCGTTCAGATAGATAATGGAGATATCACGCCCGTATCTGTCTTTGGATATAAAATCAATATTTATATCCTTTCCCTGAATTCTGTTATAAAGATACTGCCTTGATTCCATGCCGTATTCCTGATCTTTTTCAGGAGCATCAATTCCGTATAATCTGAGCTTTCTCTTTTCGCCGTGATCATTCACAGTTACAGTATCTCCGTCACTTACATTCAAAACCCTGTATGTATCATCAGAAGGCATCCCTTTCTGTCCGAGATTATATTTATCGCCAAAATAGCTGACTAAAAAAATAATTACTGACACTATGGTTGTTATGTATTTCTTTTTTATATATTTCGTTTTTCGTCTTCTTGTAGTTGTTCTTCTTTTCTTTCTTCCTGCCACATCCTCCTCCTGATTTTTTAGATTAATACAAATATCTTATATAAAATATTTCCTTTTGTCAAAGCCTATTTTAAAAATTTTCTGCCTGTTTTATCTGTTTTTAAGTCTGTTTATACTTTTACACTATAAAATTACCCTTCATAAAAAACTATTGTATTATTTTTAGCGAAAATACGTTATAATATGATGAAACAACCTTTTAATATGGAGGAATCATGAAAAAAACTTTAATACCCGTAATATTTTTACTCTTTTCCCTTATGCTGCTCGGAAATTATACAGTAACTCAGGGAACCAGCGTAAAATTAAGCGAAAAAGAACTAAAAGCTAATAACACGGAGATAGAAAACAGAGTAAAGACTGTTTTTGACATTAATTCATATTCTCCCGAAGAATTAAGAAGTATAATCTGGAGAGAATATCCCGATTTGACTTCAAGTCCCAGTGAAGAGGCAGATGTATTTATAAACTACATAAAATCTGTTTTTTCCAATACAAAGTATGAAATTAAAAGCATTAATTACACAGACAGCAATACTGCAAAAGTGATTCTTTCAGTTTCTATACCGAATCCTGACGAGCTTTCTTCTGATGCCAAACAGGCAGAAATAGAAAAGACCGTGGAGAAGAAATTTACTGAAAAAACCGGAGTTACTTACAGCACTTTGGAAAAAGACAAAAATCTTATGAAGAAATATGAACCTTTATTATTAAGACTTTATATGGAAACTTCTACTGAAGAAATAAAAAATATAAAGACTTATAATAAGGAAGAATCAGTTTACACTATGAAAAAAAGCGGCAATGTATGGAATTTTAAAAATAATGCCGTGAACTTTTTCGGAAACTAAAAAATGTAAATTATCAAAATATTTTTAATAATTCAGGAGGACATACTATGAAAAAACTTTTAATACTATTCTCGGTACTTTTATTCTCACTTTCATTTTCAGAAGGTACATATAAGGTAAATGTACCGAAGGAACTTAAGCTCGGCACTGTTGAAATATCACAAAATAACGCCCAGATCGAAAAATTGTTTTCAGAAACTTTCAGTGCTGATACTTATTCAGCGGCAAATATAAGAAAAGCATTTGGTGTTGCTGACACTACAAATACCAAAGAAGAAGAAATCCTTATTTCCAATACTTCGTCTTTTCTGCAAAACTACCTTAATGTCTCAAAATATACAATAAATGAGATTGCGTACTCTGATGCCAATACTGCTTCAGTTACAATTACTATTGTAAATCCGGACATTGACAAGTATGTTTCTGCTAATGAATCTGCACTTGAAAAACGTGCCGAGCAGTATTTTAAGGAATTTTCCGGAAAAACAGTACAGCAGGTTGATAAAGATACAGCAAATCAGGATAAATATGTACCTGTACTGATGGCTGCTTATTTCCGTTCACTTTCTGATAATATGAAAAATATCAAAGATACTGTTACTAATAAAGAAACAGTTAATGTGTATAAGAAAAACGGTGTCTGGGTATTAGATGAAAAAATCATGGACAGTCTTATTTATTCACGTTTATTTAACTAATGAGAGGTGAAATTAATGCTTGTAGAAATTATTAGTACTACTTTTGATCAGGCGCTTCAGGCTAAAAAGTACGGTGCCGACAGAATCGAGCTTGTAAACGGGATGCTTGAAGAAGGGCTTACACCGAGTCTCGGTGTTATAAAAAAGATAAAAGAAGAGATAGGAATACCTTCTGTGGTAATGATAAGACCTCATGGAAAGTCATTTGTTTACAGCAGGGATGATCTTGACACAATGGTAAGGGATATCAGAATTATAGAGCCTGTGGGTGTGGACAGTTTTGTCCTCGGAGCACTTGATGAAAATAACAATATTGATGAAGAAGCACTGAAACTTCTTCTTTCAAATATAGAAAATACTCCTGTGGCATTTCACAGAGCTTTTGAGGAAGTACCTGACTATAAAAAAGCTATGGATACACTGAAAAAGTATCCGAAAATAAACAGGGTTCTTACTACTTTCGGTTCAAAGGATCTGAAAAAAGATATTTCCAAAATAAAAGAATATCTTGATTATGCCAAGTCAATAAATCTGGACATAATCATAGGCGGAGGCGTAAATCTTGATAATCTGGAAACTCTTGTCAAAGAAACAGATATCAGTCAGATTCACATTGGTTCTGCTGCAAAAATAAACAAAAATCCTATTTTGGATTTAGACCCGGGAGCTGTGGAAAAAATTATGAAAATAGTGCACAGCAGATAAGGAACGGAATTTTTTAAAGGAGTTTAATACAGCTTATGAAAAAGATATTACTGATGTTTTTACTTTTATTTACACTCGGCTTTTCCGCGGACAAAGTTAATATTGAGATTTTTACACGTAAAGATTGTAAAAACTGTATCCATCTGGAGGAATTTCTGACGGAGCTATCAAAGAAAAGGGATGATTTTACCGTTACCAGATATGATATTAATGAAGATAAAAAAGCAAGAGAATTTTTTGACGAAGTTACCAAAAAGGGAAAACTCGTAAAAGGTACACCGGTTATCTATCTGAACGAAACTATTATTCAGGGTTTTGATTCGGGAGATACTACTGGAAAAGACATTACAGAGCTTATTGATTCAGGGAAGAAAAAAGACGCTATTCCCGGACTAAAAGCTTTTATGGAAAATTATGATCCTAATAAGATAAATACCAGCTATACCCAGAATACATGTGAAGGTGAGGAAGTTTGTGCCATTACACCTGTAACGGAGAAAAAATCCTATGTGGTTACAATTCCGCTTCTGAACAAAAAAGTGGATGTCATGAAATACTCACTGCCAAGTATGTCTTTTATTCTGGGAACTATTGACGGGTTTAATCCCTGTGCAATGTGGGTTTTGGTTTTATTCCTTACTGCACTTATAGCTATAGGCGATAAAAAGAAGATGTTTCTTGTAGCAGGTCTCTTTATTCTCGCTGAAGCTGTTATGTATTATCTGATTTTAAATATATGGATATTTACATGGGATTTTATCGGTTTGAACAGGATAATTACACCTCTTGTAGGATTGGTCGGGATTATCGGAGGTCTCTTATTTATAAGAAGTTATGTTAAGAACCGTAATGTAATTGCCTGTGAAGTAGGCGATTTTGAGAAAAAAGCAAAAATTTCCGGAAAAATTCAGGAACTGGCACATAAGCCGTTTACTATTCTCACAGGTATAGGTATCATTACTCTTGCCCTGTCGGTAAATGTAATAGAATTTGCCTGTTCTATAGGAATACCACAGACTTATACCAAAATTTTGGAAATGAATACAGTTTCTTTTTTAAGCAGACAATTATATAATTTTATTTATATTATAGGATATATGCTTGATGATATTGTGGTATTTGCACTTGCTTTATTCAGTATAAACAAACTAGCATCTTCTACGGGTAAATATTCAAAGCTTATGAATTTATTCGGCGGAATTCTTATGGTTATTCTCGGACTTATGCTTATTATAAAACCTGAAATATTAGTTTTTTAATTATAAAAAATGCACTATTTTTCCATAAATTTGAAAATAGTGCATTTTATTTTATATTATTCCCGATTATTCTCTGTCAATATAACAGCTGTAAAGTTCTGCCTGCAATCCTGATTTTTCTTTTGATTCTTCGGATGTAAAATGTTTCGTCGCCAGTAACATTTCTTTACCGTTTCTTATTATTCTGCCAAATTCATCCCCCTTTCTTAAATTAAGTTTTCTATCTTCGTAAATTATTAAAGTTAATTCCTCACAATTACTTATTGAAAAAATTTCTCCTTCTGGTAAATCCTCAAAATTCAAAATTATATTTTTCATAACATCACTCCCTTTTTAAATATGTATTTGATTATTTTCATAATGAAATACATATTTAAGTGATATTATTCATTTTTGAATTTTATTCTTTGGTAGCCATAGTTGAACTATTATGAGGAGAATTATTTTCTGTGATTGAATTTCTTTAATATATTTTTATCGTTGAAATATACTGACTTTTTTACGAATCATTTCCTGCTTAATTAATTATACCTTGAATCCTTCATCTCATCTCTTAAAAATACAATAAATATCTATCGTACTTACTAAAAGTAAGTTAAAAATTATATTACTGCTAACAACAGACTTTTTCTATTCCCAATATCAAAACGTTTACTTTCAGAATGAACTCAATAAATGTTAAAACTAATTTATTTGTTATAAATAACTGTTATATATATTTTTTTTAATAAAAAAAAGTCCCGCTAACTGTAGACTTTTGACTTTATCTTAATTGTGAAACATATAAATTTCCTGAAATATCAATATTTGATATCTTCGGTATAATAAATTTCATTTGAATTTTTAAAAACTTCACGCAGACTATTGTTATATAAAATTCTTATATCTCCGTCTGCCCCCACTGTGAGCTTATTCATCATAAAGGTATTTCCGTCAATATCCAGATAATGTCTGAATTCCATACCAACAAAATTACCTTCCTTTCTGGACATTTTTACTTTTTGCATAAAAACATCATAAATAATAGATGAATTCTCCTGTAGTCTCTCTAAAACCTCTGTGTATTTTTCATTTTTTTGTGGTTTCTCTATGAGACCTACCTGCAAATAAGGATTATTACCATAATAATAAACCATATATTTTCCATCACGATCACAGTATAAATTTTTCTCAAGATTCACCTCTTTTACAGTTTCAAAAGCTTTTCTCATAAAAAAATCAGGGTCACTTAAAAACATACATGAAAAATTAAATGTACTAACAATAAAAAATAATATGATTTTTCTCATAATTCCTCCTTTATTATGCATATTTTTAATATATCATATAAAGCGGAAATGAGCAATTGATTATTTTTTGTTATTTTGTTTTAGGGATTTTTATTTTATTTTATTATAAAAAAATATTGCCGTTTGATACAGTATAATATGGAGGTTGGGTTAGGGGGATTATATTAATATTTAATTTCAAGGGTTTGTGATTTATTGTTTGAAAGGTTTATGTTCTAGGATAGTTATATTAATACGACGAAGGCTGAAATGGCAGAGTATGCAAAAGAAAAATTTACATTCTAAGATAGTTATATTAATACAGACTTTAAGCTTGTTGAGAAATTCACGGAGATGGCATTTACATTCTAAGATAGTTATATTAATACTAACAGATGATAAAAGCAGGACTTATCAAAATGAAGGGGAGTGTGCAAGAAAGTCTGTAAATTAAATCTGATATAATAAAAGATTTGTTTTTCATATATTGATTTATCTATT